>CAKUWO010000004.1 GCA_934699415.1 uncultured Erysipelotrichaceae bacterium | reverse complement strand
CAGGATTTGATGATTTAAGCGATATCTTCTCATCCTTTATGGGTGGCATGGGTGGCTTTGGTGGCTTTAATGGTTTCTCTTCTTCACGTAGAAGTAATGATGGACCAATTAAAGGTGACAACCGCTATATGACCATGGACATTGATTTCCTTGATGCATGTCATGGTGTTGAAAAGATTATCCGTTTAGATGTTGATGAGAAGTGTAAAGACTGTAATGGTACAGGCGCAAAAAGTCCATCTGATATTGAAACATGCCATACATGTAATGGTACAGGTAGAGTTGTAAATCAACGTCGTACAGCATTTGGTATGATGCAACAGGTTGGTACATGCCCTGATTGTAATGGTACTGGTAAACATATTATTCATAAATGCGATAAGTGCCATGGTAGTGGCTATACTAATAGCTCTAAAGAAGTTGAAGTTAAAGTACCTGAAGGTATTTCTAGCGGTCAACAGATTAGAATTGCTGGTATGGGTGAAAGAGGCGTTAATGGTGGAAACAACGGTGATTTATTTATTGAAATCAATGTTCGCCCACATGCACATTTTAAAAGAGAAGCCAACAACATTTATATCGAAGTGCCAATTTCAGCTGTTGATGCTACTTTAGGTTGCACAGTAGATGTACCAACGGCAAATGGTGATGTTGAACTAACTGTTCCAGCTGGCACTCAACCTGGTCAACGTTTAAGAATTAAAGGCTATGGTGTTAAAGACCTTAGAACTGGCTTAAAAGGTGACCAATATGTTGAAATTAATGTAACTATTCCTAAGAAATTAAGTAAAGAAGAAAAAGAGCTCTATATGCAATTAGCAAATAAGGGCGATAAAAAAGAATCTGTTTTTGATCGTTTCAAAAAGAATTTTAAGTAAGAGGTAACTCTTACTTAAAAAATCTTAGATATTAGCACTCTATCATTGTGTATGCTAAAAGGAGGTATGTATGGATATTGATAAAATGACTGAAAAGTTAGCTGAAATCTTTACTAAAGCATATCAGTTAGCTCTCGATTTAAAACATCCAGAATTGCGTACAGCTCATCTTTTAAAAGCCTTTATTGAAGATGAAGATATGGTAAATTATCTTACTTCTTTAAGATTTAATATCGATCGTATGAAGCAAAGAATAGAAGCTGAATTAAAGACTTATTCAACTTGTGACAACAATAATCTAAGTGCATCACAAGATGTCTTTAAAGCTTATGAAAAAGCTCTCGATATTATGAAGCAAAGAAATGATAGCTATATGTCAGCATTCCTCTATTTAACTTGTCTTTTAGCTAATAATTCAAGTATTAGTCAAACAATATTAAAAGATAACGGTATTAATGGTGAGGATCTAATTAAAAAAGAAAAAGAAAGGGTAGGTGAAAACATGTCAATTAAAGATAAAGGCCAAGAAAACAATCTTAATCCTCTTGAAAAATATGGTCGTAACTTAGTAGAAGATGTTAAGAATGGTAAGATTGACCCTGTTATTGGAAGAGATGAAGAGATTAGACGTGTTGTTGAAATTCTTTCACGTAAAACCAAAAATAATCCAGTATTAATCGGTGAACCTGGTGTTGGTAAAACAGCTATTGTAGAAGGATTAGCATGGCGTATTAGAAATGGTGATGTTCCTCTTTCTTTAAAAGGTAAAGATTTAATTGAACTTGATATGGGTTCTTTAATCGCTGGCGCTAAATATCGTGGTGAATTTGAAGAGCGTTTAAAAGCTGTTTTAAAAGCTGTTAAAGAGAAAAATGGTGACGTTATTCTCTTTATTGATGAAATTCATAACCTTGTAGGTGCTGGTAAAACTGAAGGTTCTATGGACGCTGCTAACCTTTTAAAACCAATGCTTGCAAGAGGTGAATTACGTTGTATTGGTGCTACTACATATGATGAATATCGTCAATATATCGAAAAAGATAAAGCTCTTGAAAGACGTTTCCAGAAAGTAAATGTTGATGAGCCTAGTGTTGAAGAGACTATTTCGATTTTGCGTGGACTTAAGGATCGTTTTGAATCACATCATGGTGTAAAGATTAAAGATGAAGCAATTGTAGCTGCCGCTACAATGTCAGAAAGATATATTACTGACCGTTTCTTGCCTGATAAAGCGATTGATTTAATTGATGAAGCTTGTGCTTCTATTCGTGTTGAAATGGATTCAATGCCTCAAGAATTAGACGAATTAATTAGACATATTAGACAATTGGAGATTGAAGAAGTTTCACTTAAGAATGAAACAGATTCTAAGGCTCTTAAACGTCTTGAAGAAATTAAGAATGATTTAACAGAGCTTAAAGCTAAGAAAGATAATTTATATTCTAAATGGAAGAAAGAGAAAGAATCATTAGAAGAAGTTAAAAAGGCTAAGGAAGATCTTGAAAGAGCTAAATTAGCTTTTGCGGATGCTCAAAATGATGCTAGATATGAAGATGCTGCACGTATTCAATATCAGACAATTCCAGAATTAAATCGTAAGATTGCTGAATTATCATCTAGTAGTGATTCTAAGATGATTCAAGAAACAGTTGATGAAGAAGCTATTGCGAAAGTAGTGTCTAAATGGACACATATTGATGTCACTAAACTTTTATCAACCGAAAGAGAGAAACTGTTAAAACTTAATACCATTTTAGCTAAACGTGTTATGGGACAGGATGAAGCATTAAGACTTGTATCAGATGCTATTTTAAGAAATAAAGCCGAAATTGGTGATACTAATCGTCCTGTAGGCTCATTCCTCTTCTTGGGTCCAACAGGTGTTGGTAAAACAGAAGTTGCGAAAGCTTTAGCTGAACAATTATTTGATGATGAAAATAAGATTGTTCGTATCGATATGTCAGAATACATGGAGAAGTTCTCAGTGTCACGTTTAATTGGTGCTCCTCCAGGATATGTAGGATATGAAGAAGGTGGACAATTAACAGAAGCTGTACGTCGTAAACCATATTCTATTGTCTTACTTGATGAAATTGAAAAAGCTCATCCTGATGTCTTTAATATCTTGTTACAGATTCTTGATGATGGACGTATTACTGATTCTAAAGGTGTTACTGTAGACTTTAAGAATACTATTATCATCATGACAAGTAACTTAGGCTCGCAATATGCCTTTGAACAAGATGAAGAAAAGAAAAAGAAAGAATATGATGAAGTTATAAAAGCTACTTTTAAACCAGAATTCATTAACCGTATTGATGAAATCATTATCTTTAATCCATTAGATAAGAATGTTATTAAAGATGTAGCTAATAAATTCTTAAATCAGCTTAAGAAGAGAATAAGTGAGAATGAAAAAGAGCTTACTTTCACAAATGAGGCTGTTGATGCAGTATGCGAACAAGGATTTGATCCTAGCTTTGGTGCTCGTCCAATGAAGAGATATATTCAGCGTAATATTGAATCACCATTGGCGCGTTTCATTATTGAAAATCCTGCTTGTCATAAGATTATTGTCGATTACAAAGATGATAAATTTGTTTGTAAAGAGAGTGCATAGTCACTCTCTTTTTATTATTATTATTAAGATATGAATTGTTTTGAAGAATATGCTGCAGGTGATATTAAATTACTAGAGTATCATAAAGAATATGGTCGTCTTATAAAAGATGAAGAGAAAGTAATCGAATTATTTATTCTTGAATGTTTTCAAGCTGGTTTATCATGGAAAACAATTCTTTATAAAAGAGAAAACTTTCGCTCAGCATTAGATAATTTTGATATCTATAAGATAGCTAAATATGATTTAGATAAGATTGATGAATTAATGCATAATAAAGGAATTATTCGTAATAAAGCTAAAATTGTAGCGATGATTAATAATGCTAAAATTATATTAAAGATTAAAGAAGAATATGGTTCTTTTTCTAATTATTTATGGTCAATAGTTGATAATGAGCCCGTTATTGAAAATAATGAATTAAATACATTACCAATATCAGATGATTTAAGCGAAGAACTTTATAAAAGAGGTATGCGTTTTGTAGGCTCAATTACTTTATTATCATTTTTAAAAGCTATTGGGATTGTATATCCTCATTCATATGATTGTGAGATCTTTAAAGAAGATAATGCGATAAAGTATCTTCAACATCATTACCATAAGAAAGTATAATAAAGAGTAGGAGATTATTATGAATACTATTAAAACTGAAATTAGTGAATTAATTCCTTGGATGATAGCTTTTAGAAGAGATTTACATGCCCATCCTGAATTATCTTTTGAAGAGTATGAAACAACTGAAAAGATTATTAATGAACTTAATAAACTTGAACACATTCAGATCTTAAAACCTTTTAAAACAGGTTGTGCTGCTATTTTAAAAGGACCATATGATGGTAAGACATTACTTTTAAGAGCAGATATCGATGCTTTACCAATTCAAGAAGAAAATGATTTAGAATTTATTTCTTTAAATAATAAAGTAATGCATGCATGTGGGCACGATGGTCATACAGCTATGATGCTTGCAGCATGTAAATATTTTGATAAACATTATGAAGAAATTCATGGTAAGGGTATCTTTCTTTTCCAACATGCGGAAGAATTGCCACCTGGAGGAGCAATTGAATGGGCAAATTACGGCATTTGCGATTGTGTTGATGAATTGTATGGTTTACATCTTTCATCTAATTATCCTACAGGTAAATTCGGTATCCGTGTTGGCGCTTTAACTAGTGCTACAGATCGTTTTGATATTGAAATTATTGGTAAAGGAGGACATTCAGCTTTCCCCGAAACTACTTTAGATCCAATGATTACTGCTGGAGAAATTATCACTTCTCTTCAAACAATTGTTTCAAGAAAGATTAAGGCTGTTGAACCGATTGTCGTTAGTATTTGTCAAATTAATGGTGGAGATGCTTATAATATCATCCCTGAAAGAATTCGTTTAACAGGTTCTACACGTACCTTTAATCCTGAAACACGTAAGAATTTACCTTTAATGATGGAAAAAATTATAAAAGGCATTTGCGATAGTAACGATATGAATTATGAATTCAACTTCACTTTAGGCTATGCTTCGGTAATTAATGATAAAGATATCACTTTAAGGTCTAAAGAAATTATTGAAAATACTTTTGGCAAAGAAGCTACTTTCGATATTGAGCCTTTAATGCCAGGTGAAGATTATTCAGCTTTACAAGGTAAATGTGATGCTTTCTTTGTAGAACTTGGTGCGCGCAATGAAGAAAAAGGCATTATCTATCCTCATCATAATTCGCATTATTTATTAGATGAAAAAGCTTTAGCTTATGGTCTTATTTATTGGATTGAACTAATTAATAATCGCTTAGGGGCATAATATGGATTTTTTATATGAATACCAAGAGGATAATCATTATTCATTTACTTTAGGTATGTCTTTAACAATTGAAGCTTTAAAACATCGCCCTCAAACTGTAAAAGAAGTAATTCTTAGTGACAAAGTTAAAGATAATGAATTTCTAAAAGAATTAGAAAGATTATGTTTTAGACATCAAATACCTTTAAGAACTGATGAAAATATTATTAGACATTTATCAGTTAAAGAAAATTGTTTTGCGATTGCGGTCTTTGATAAGTTTAGCTCAGAATTAAAGAAAGAAGAAAATCATATTCTTCTATATGATTTTATTGAAGAAGGCAATCTAGGAACTACATTGAGATCTGCTGTATCTTTTAATTTTAAAAATATCGCTTTAATCGCTAATCAAGTGGATTTATTTAATCCTAAAACAGTAAGAGCTTCAATGGGGGCTATCTTTCATTGCGATATTGAAATATTTAATACTATTGATGATTATTTAGCTAAATATCCCAATCATCATCTCTATCCTTTATTAACTAAAGGCAAAGAATGCAAAGATGTTGATTTTATATCACCATTTGCAATGATTCTTCCAGGGTGTTATGTGGAACTAGATGAATTATTTAAAGATGGCTATTCTTTTGGTGAACATCATAATTTATCTTTGCCTGTTTATACATCTCTTTCACTTTATCAAGCTTATTTGCATACCAAATAGGCTTTTTTCTTATATAATCAAAAAGATGAAAAATGTATTATATGTAAATAAACCCCAAGGTATTACTTCTTTTACTTTATGTAATAAGTTACGTCCAGTATTTGGCACAAGAGCTATTGGCCATACAGGAACTTTAGATCCAATGGCAACAGGTGTAATGATTATTCTATTAAATAAAGCCACTAAAGCTAACCAATTTTTAACATATGATGATAAAGAATATATTGGTGAAATGACTTTAGGCAAAGAAACATCTACTCTTGATAAAGAAGGGGAAGTTGTAGATTCAAAAGTGATAAATGATTTAAGTTTTGAAGCATGGCAAGAAGTTATGAATAGTTTTATTGGCAAATCAAAACAACTTCCGCCACTTACTTCAGCTATTAAAGTAAAAGGTAAGAAATTATATGAATACCAAAGAGAAGGTAAAGAAGTAGAAATTCCTTTACGTGATATTGAAATTAAAAGTATTGAATTATTAAATAAAGAAGATAACGTTTTGCGTTTTAAAGTTAGTGTATCATCTGGTACATATATTCGCTCTTTAGTAAGAGATTTAGCTTATAAAACAAGCAATTTAGCTTATCTATCTTCGCTAACAAGGACAAGAGTTGGCAGTATTAGTCTTGAAGATTGTGATGATTTTGACGAGGTATTAAAAGGCAATTATAAGCTCCATGAAGTTAAAGAAGTTTTAAGTAATCTATATCCTACTATTGAAGTAAATAATCCTAATGATATTAAAAATGGCAAAAGAATTAAGATAGATAGTGATGCTGCACGTATCTTTTTAACTTATGATAATGAAGCTTTAGCGATTTATGAAAAAGATGGTGATGAATATCGCTCTGTTAGAGGTCTTTTCTAATGGAAAAGATATATTTTAAAGATTTAGCTAAAGTTAAAAATATAGCAGCATGCATTGGTTTTTTTGATGGCATGCATTTAGGACATCAAGCTCTAGTTAAAAAAACAATCGAAGAAGCTAAATTAAGAAATATTAAAAGTGCCTTAATTACTTTTGATCCAGATCCCAATGAAGTTTTAAAGAAAGAAAAAGGCCGTCATTTATCATCTTTAAATATTAGAGAAACGCTTGTAGCTATGATGGGTATAGATTACTTTATTATCTTGCCTTTTAGCTTAGAAATAGCCTCTTATTCACCAGCTAAATTTATTAATGAATTTCTATTGCCTCTTGATATTAAAGCTCTTATTTGTGGCTTTGATTTTCGTTTTGGACAAGCTGGTAAAGGTAACAGCGATACTTTAAAAGAAATAATGACATGCGATATTTATGTCATAAATGAAGTAATGAAAGATGGCTATAAAATATCTACTACTTTAATTAAAGAGAAACTTATAGAAGGTAAAATCGAAGAAGCTAATGAGCTTTTAGGTTATAAATATTTTATTGTGGGTAAAGTTATTAAAGGCAAAGGCAATGGACATTTATTATCTTTTCCTACAGCTAATGTTGCATTAGATGAAGATTTGCCTTTAAAAGAAGGGGTTTATATGGGCATTACAGAGGTTAATGATATTTCATATCCTTCAATGATTAATTATGGTCATAATCCAACTTTTAATGGCAATAAGTATAGTTTTGAGGTTCATTTAGTTAATTATGATGGTAGTCTTTATGGTAAAGAGATTAAAGTTTATTTAGATACTTATTTACGTAATGAAATTAAATTTAATAGTATTGAAGAATTAAAAGAACAACTTATAAAGGATGAAGACTGTGTCAAAAGAAAATATCGAATTATTTAAAGAAAGAATGAGAGATATCTTTAAGGAACAAAGTGATGATTTCTTTAAGATGATGGAAAAAAAGGCTCGTAGTGGCTTTATTATCAATACTAAAAAAGGGAATAAAGAAGATATTTTAAAAGTAATAGATCTAGATTATGAAAGATATCCTTTAAATAAGAATGCTTTTTATAGTAATGAAGAATCGATTGGTAAAACGAAAGCCTATGAGCTTGGTTTAATATATCCACAAGAGCCAAGTGCTTCGCTTCCTGCTCTATTACCTAGAGTTGAAGGTAAGAAAGTAATTGTTGATTTATGTGCTGCTCCTGGTGGTAAGACAGCAGGCATTATTAATCGTGCAGATGAAGATGCATTTATTTTAGCTAATGATTTTTCTTATCATCGAGCACAAATATTATCTTCTAATATGGAAAGATTAGGACATGAAAATGTTGTTGTAACATCAAGCAGTGTTAATAAGATTGCTGATGTTTTAGAAAAACAGGTAGAACTTGTGATATTGGATGCTCCATGTTCTGGAGAAGGAATGATTAGAAAATATCCTGAAATCTTAGAAGAATATTCAATTAAAAATATCGAATTATGTGCTAATAGGCAAAAAGAATTAATTGAAGAAGCATATCGTTTGTTAAAACCAGGAGCTGAACTTTTATATTCGACATGTACTTATTCTAAAGAAGAAGATGAAGATTTAATAAATGAATTCTTAAAAAGCCATCCTGATATGCATTTAACAGCTATAAAAGATAATAAATATTTCATTAAAATGTCATTTTTAGATGATTCAGAAGGACAATTTATGTGTCTTTTAAAGAAAGATGGTGAATTGATTCATGAACCATTATCTTTAAAACTGAAGAAAGAAACTAATAATAAAATTTTTATTGATTTCATGCATAAATATACCGATATTAAAGATGGACACTATTATGAAGATGAAGGGCGTTGTTTATTCTCTTTTAAACCTTTATATCAATTTCCATTCTCGGTATTAAGAAATGGTATTTACGCTGGTGATATATCTAAGAAAGTATTTTTACCTAGTCATTCTTTATATCGTGATAATCAATTATCATCACATTTTAAAGATTCAATAGAATTAAATGATGAAGAATATCTTAAATATGTTAAAGGATTAGAAATTGATAGTAATGGTGATGATGGCTATTATTTATTAACTTGGCATGGCTATCCATTAGGCTTTAGTAAAAGAGTTATGCATAGATTAAAGAATAAATATCCGAAAGGCCTTCGTAGAATGATATAATAGAAAAAAGGAGATACGAAATGGAATATATTACAGTTAAAAAAAGTGCCGATGATTTAGGATCTTCATTCTTCTCTGAAGATGTATTTGCTGATATCGCGGCTGTTGCCTTAACAAAAAATAAAAATATCGCTTTAGCTAAAAAGGATAAGAATGCGGTTGATTGCAAGATTAAAGCTGGCAACATTACTCTTACCTCAGCTGTAAAAATGAAGCTCGGATCTAATGTTGTAGAAGAATGCGAAAAGATGCAACAAAAGATTCATGATGATATTCTTGAAATGACTGATGTTGAATGCAAGGATATTAGATTGGATGTTGTAGGCTTTATCTTCGACGAAAAAAAAGCTAAATAAATTTATAAAAGACTGCTTTAGAATTGCTAAGGCAGTCTTTTATTATGACTAAATAAAAAGGTTTCCTATATTAGGAAACCTTTGTTTTATTCGTTCACTTGAAGTGTTGTGGTATCAAGAATTGTTGGATCTGCTTTTAAATAACAAGTAACAGTAAATGATGTTCCAACTTCTACATCTTCTGGAATGGTAACTAAACCATTTTCATCAATAGTGATATTGGCATCACTTGTGATAGACCATAATACTGAATTATCATCTCCCGGTAAGTCACCTGTGATGTTATATTCAAACTTAACACTTCCTCCAGGTTTACAATCTGAAGTACCACGATGCGCAATAACTATTTTTCTTGCTGGTGCTGCATACCATTTACAAATGATTTCTGCACCATAGATTTCACTTTGATATACATTGCTGATTATATCTCCCGGATTATAATCTTTGTTTTTAAATGTGAAATAGTAAGTATTGAATTTTGAAGCATCAGTTGTAGGAATTTCTTCAAATGTGACTTTCATCTTGTTGTTTACAAATGGTAAGTGAAGGGCAATGTTTTCTTTTGTCATTCCATTTCCAGGAAGTTGTAATGATACCTCTTCATTCTTAAGTGTGTAATCTTTACATACACTATTTGACTTAACATCTGATTTTTTATCATAAGCATAATAGAGGCAAACTTTAATATTGTCACCAGGTTTAGCATTAATTGGTTTTGTTGTCTTATTGGAATCGCTTGTAACACTTAAAACATTTTCACCATTGACTGATACATCAGCTTTATAACGAATAGCACCAAATACCCATGAATAATCAAATAAACGTTTACCTGTTGCAGAGATGATAGTTGAACCATCAGATCTCTTTAAAGAGATATCCATTTCTTCACTAGCTACCGATAATTTATCAGCATCAGGATATGTTGGCCAATTAATGGTAATTTCGCCATTAATTAATTCAATTTTTTCAATCTTTGATTCATCAAGTGGTTCAACAGTAGATGTTTGTGGATCTACAAGTTGCACAGCATCAGTTTTGATTAAACCAGTAGTGACATATTGTTCATCCATACCATCAATTGTTTTAGCATATGGGAATGTGCCTAAGATATGTGTAATTGATGAAATACCATCAGGTTTTGTAACTTCGGCTGGTTTACCATGTAATTCAACATTGGCATCAAGAACAGCATTAGTGATATGTCCTTGAATATTTTTAAGATAATCACCCATTTTAATATATGATTGTTTATCTTTGCTTGCTTTTTCATAGCCAAGCCAGGTAGCGACAGTATAATCACTTGTTGAAGCAACCATCCAAGCATCTTTAATTGAGCCTACAGGAATACCATAAGATGTACCAGAGTTACCCCAGTCGGTAGTACCTGTTTTAGCATATACTAGATAACTATCTTTAAGAATCTGCATCAAGTTAGCATAACCACCATAAACGTTATTGTAGAGGATGGTTGATGTTAAGTAAGAAGCTTGTGATGAGATAGCTTGTACAGGCTCATAAATTGGATTGATTGGATTTTTTCCATCTAAAAATTCAACACGAGAAATAGTATGTGGCTTGATATATTGGCCTCCATTGAGCAATGCTGCTTGAGCGCCAGCTAATTGGAGAGTGGAAATAGTGAACTCACCGCCACCAATACCATATTGAATATTGAAATTCTTAGACGTTACCTGATCAAAACCCATTTTGTTAAGATATTCAACAACTTCAGCTGTTGATGTTTTTTCAATTACTTGTTCAAGAGCTTGAATAGCAGTTGTGTTAAGAGAGTTACCGACAGCATCTTTTAAAGTAACTTGGCCAGCCCATTTACCATTAGCATTATGAATAACAAGGCTAGTGCCAGGATAAGCAATTGGTTTATCGGTTAAGACATGGCTTGTACTCCATCCAAGATGTTCAAATGCTGGAGCATAGTCCACAATTGGTTTAATAGAAGAACCAGGTTGTTTATATTGGTCTATTGCATGGTTAAGCAATAACTTGCCGCCACCTGCATAGTTTCTTCCACCTAAAATAGCATTGACAGCGCCGGTTTTATTATTAACTGAGATGGAAGCTGTTTCAATCCATTCATCAGGGAAGGTTACATCTTCATGTTCACCATTTTGGATAGTATCCATCACCTTTTGAACGTCTTGATCCATATAGGTATAAATTTTCATAGGCGTAGTATATGGATCAGCATTGGTAATTTCAGCAATTTCAGATACTACAGCATCAATATAAGCTTGGTATGAGCTTGAAGTTCCGTGGTTAACACGACCACTTTCGTCTACTAATAAGTCCTCAACTTTGACTGTTTTAGCGAGCTTATATTCTGCTTCAGTAATATAACCATGGTTATACATCTGATAAAGCACTTCATTACGTCTTTTAGTAGCTTTAGTAAGATTTTTGAAAGGGTTAAAAGCATTAGGAGCGTTGATAACACCGGCTAACATGGCTGATTCATCAAGGTTAAGATCAGTTACACTCTTACCAAAGTAATAGTTAGCTGCTTTTTCAACACCACGAATATTACGATTACCACCAAAGTTTAATTTATTAAGATAGAATTCAAAGATGGTTTTTTTATTTGAAATTCTTTCAAGTTCAGTTGCCATGACGATTTCTTGTACCTTACGAGAAATCTTTTTAGGAGCATTGATACCTGCTTCATCATCTACGAAGTAAGTATTTTTAACAAGCTGCATGGTGAAAGTAGAACCACCTTGTGAGAATGACAATGAGCGTAAATTTTTAAGCATTGCCATAGTGAAACGAGAAATATCAAATCCGTTATGGGTGAAATAACGTGAGTCTTCAACAGCAACAAAGGCATCAATTAAAGATGTAGGAATTTCATCATAAGTGATATTGTCTCTAATTGTCATACCAAGTTCGGCGACAACTTCACCATTAACATCATAAACAACACTTGATTGTGTGCTTTCAAATTTGTCAATGGTAACAGCAGGCTTATCTTTTAAGAAAAATAATAATCCTGTTCCCCCAACAAGTAACCCAATAACTTCAATGGTAGCAATGGTTGCTACAACTAAAGTGAGAATATTTAACTTGCTGAGCTTTCTTTTGACTTTTTTAGGTTTAGTTTCGGTCATATTAATCTCCTATATTCGAAGTCTTTTCAAGGACAGTTAGATAATCGACAGGTGCTCGATAAGTAGATGGAATGAGATAACCATTTTCTTTAATCCATTCATAAGGCAAAGACTTTCTTGCTTCTTCATCATAAAATTTTAAGAAACGGTCCGCATAAATGAGATAATCTTCACCAAATTCAACCATTCTAATTAAGAGAAAAGCAATACCTTTATGTCTTAAAATAGATCTTAAATGGACTATTTGATGGGGATGAATTGATGTGAAGGGGAATGATACTTGGGAATGACATTCTTTAGCTTCAAAATCAATATATCTTCCTTTATATATGCCATTATAATCGGTTGTACTTGGCAATTTAAAGTAAGCTTCTGTAATTTTAGCAGCAGATCTTCGCGGATAATCAACTTTTACAATTGTTACCGGAGTAGGCTTTTTATGAATTACAGCAATATCTTCTTGCAGATAATATAAATTGCTTTGATTTATATCGTTTTCAAAAGACATACCACGCCTTGATGTATTGTGTATGGCTTCCTTTTGATAAGTTTTGTTAGAATTTGGATATTTCATTGCTCACCTTTCATTATTATAAAAGAATAGGGTTTATATTTCTAGTAAACTTGTAAACGGTTGTAAACTGTCCTAGAATAATAAGAGGAGAATTACTATGGAAAAAATTAACTTAACAGCATGTGATATTTTTGATAAGAGCTTTAATACAGATTTCAAGGGTTATTCAGCTAATGAAGTAGATAGTTATCTCGATCTAATCTTAGAAGACTATCAAGCTTATGATGCGAATATTGAAGAATTAAATGATTATATCGCTTCATTAAAGGAAGAAAATGAAAAACTTAAACAAGCTAATTTAGAACTTGAAGCAAAACAAAAAGTAGTAGATTTAACAAATACTACGGTTTATTCTTCGGTTGATTTATTAAAACGTGTAAGTCGTCTTGAAGAAGAAGTCTATAAGAAATAAAATATAATTGCACTTCAGACAATCGCTGCCTTTATAGGTAGAGGAAAGTCCATGCTCGCACATCCTGTGATGGATGTAGTGTTTCATGCTAAGTGAAAAAATAAGCTTAGGCAGGTCCGAACCTGACGGCTGGTGTAGTTCCTAAGGGTAACTATGGAATGAGCCTGTAAAAGTGTCAAAGTGACGAGACTGTTGGAAACAACAGGAGTGGAACGTGATAAACCCCATGAGCGAGAAACCCAAAATTGGTAGGGGAACTTTGTAATGCGAAACCAAGCAAAGCAAAGGCATCTTAGATGCAGATAAATGATTGTCACCTGATAGGTACAGAACATGGCTTACGAAGTGTATCGGAAAAAAGGGCTTTAAGCCCTTTTTATGTGGGTTTTTATGCTAAAATAGATTAGTCTTTAGGAGATTATAAAAATGAATTTACCAAACAAATTAACCGTATTAAGAATTGCTTTAGTACCGGTACTAGCACTGGTATGGATCTTTCCGTATGCTCAATTTGGCATTGTTTTACCTACATATCATATTGGCCATGTAACATTACCACTTTTAAATCTTATAGCATTAGGAATATTTGCTTTTGCAAGTTTTACTGATTTCTTAGATGGAAATATTGCTCGCAAAAGAAATTTAGTTACAACTTTTGGTAAGTTTGCTGATCCAATAGCTGATAAATTATTATGCAATACTATGATGTTATTTTTAGCAATTGATGGCATGCTTCCAGCAGTTCCGGTATTTATTATGTTGTCAAGAGATACTATTGTTGATGGATGTCGCATGATTGCTTCACGAAATGGTGTTGTTATTGCTGCTGGTTACCTTGGCAAAACAAAAACCGTATTACAAATGTTTGCTTTAATCTTTACATTATTAAACAATTTGCCATTTGAACTTTATAGTATTCCAGTATCTACTGTTTTAATTTGGTTAGCTGCAATTGTATCTGCTGCTTCTGGCTATTCATACTTTATGCAGGTACATGATTTTATTTTCGAATCAATGTAGGATTTTTTATTTTAATATCCAATTACATATTAGGAGGAAAATATGGCACAAGAAAAAAATAAAGCAGAAGGCAAAGAACAGCTTCTTGATGATGCTTTAAAACAAATCATAAAACAATATGGTAAAGGATCTGTTATGCGTCTTGGAGAACAGACTCGTGTTGATGTTGACGCCATTTCATCGGGATCTTTAGCTATTGATGCATGTCTTGGAGTTGGTGGTTTTCCACGAGGAAGAATTGTTGAAATTTTTGGCCCTGAAAGTTCAGGTAAGACAACCCTTGCATTACATGCGATTGCTTCATGTCAAAAAGATGGTGGCAAAGCCGCTTTTATTGATGCTGAGCATGCAATAGATCCAGTATATGCTAAAGCACTTGGTGTTGACATTGATGATTTGATTCTTTCACAGCCTGATTCAGGTGAACAAGCTTTAGAAATTGCTGAATTATTAATCAAATCAGGAGCAATTGATATTATCGTTGTTGACTCGGTTGCAGCCCTTGTTCCACAAGCTGAACTTGATGGTGAAATGGGTGATTCAAATGTTGGTTTACATGCACGTTTAATGTCAAAAGCAATGCGTAAATTAGCAGGTGCAATTTCAGGTAATAACTGTACAGCTATTTTCATTAACCAATTAAGAGAAAAAGTTGGGGTCGTTTATGGTAACCCTGAAGTTACAACTGGTGGTCGTGCTTTAAAATTCTATTCAACAATTCGCGTTGAAGTACGTAAATCAGAAGCTATCAAAAATGGCACTGATATTGTTGGCAATAAAGTAAATGTTAAAGTAGTAAAGAATAAAGTAGCTCCACCATTTAAAGTAACACAAGTAGAAATTTATTATGGTGAAGGTATTTCTCATCTATCGGAAATTATTTCTTTAGCTAGTGATTTAGGCATTATCGAAAAAGCAGGTGCTTGGTATTCTTATAAAGGCGAAAAGATTGGTCAAGGACAACAAGCTGTTAGAGCTTATTTAATTGCCAATCCTGATTTAGATAAAGAGATTTCGGATGCAGTAAGGGAAGCTATTTTGCCAAAAACTAACTTATAGAGAAGAGCTAAGCTCTTCTTTTTACTGGTCACAAAGCAAGATAATTGATAAAATGTTAAATAGGGATATTGTCTTATTCCCAACTGAGGAGGTAAAGTATGCCAAGTATAGACTTTATTTCCGTTCTATTTGGTCTTTTGGGTGGCATTATTTTAATGCTTATCTTAACCCAGATTGGATTGTATCGAGGTAAACAAAAAGCTAAAGCCATCGTTGATGAAGCTAACCAGAGTGCTAAAAATATTATCAAACAAGCTACTCTTGATGGTAAAACACAAGCTTATGATTTAAAACTTCAAGCTGAAAAAGAAATTAAAGAACAGCGCAATGAAGTACAAAATCTTGAAAACAAACTCTTAAGACGTGAAGATTCTTTAGATTTCCGTGAAGAAACTTTAAAAGAGAAAGAGTTGAAGCTCGATGACAAACTCAATGAAGCAGATAAAAAAGCTGCTAATCTAAATAAAATGGAAGAAGAGCTGCAAGCTAAAATTGACAGTGAAGTTGTTTTATTAGAACAAGTTTCTAATATGACTAAAGAAGATGCTAAAAAAGAACTTTTAAGCATTGTTGAAAAGAAAATCGAAAATGAAGTAGCAGTATATATTAGAGATCAAGAAGAAGAAGCTCGTGATAAAGCTCAAGCTATTGCTCAACAGATTATTGCTACAGCAATCCAGCGTTATGCTCAGGATGAAGTAATTGAAAGAACAGTATCAGTAGTATCATTACCATCTGAAGACATGAAAGGACGTATTATTGGCCGTGAAGGTCGTAATATCCGTGCTATTGAACAAGCAACAGGTGTAGATCTTGTAATTGATGATACTCCAGAAGCAATTACTGTTTCATGTTTTAATCCTATTAGAAGAGAAATTGCTCGTATTTCTCTTGAAACTTTAATTCGTGATGGTCGAATTCAACCAGGACGCATTGAAGAAATTGTAAAGAAAACAACTAAAGAAATTGATGAAACTATTCTCAAGGCTGGCCAAGATGCCATCTTTAAGTTACAGATTGGTAAGATGAACAAGGAACTTGTAAAGTATGTTGGTCGTCTTAAATATCGTTATTCTTATGGCCAGAATGGTTTACAACATTCTATGGAAGTAGCTTATTTTGCTGGTATGATGGCCGCTGAGCTTGGTTTAAATCAACAAGTAGCTAAGCGTGCTGGTTTACTCCATGATATTGGTAAAGCTGTTGACTTCGAAGTAGAAGGAACCCATGTTGAATTAGGTGCTAAATTAGCTAAGAAATATGGTGAAAGCGAAGAAATTATCAATGCTATTGAATCACATCATGGAGATGTCGAACCAACTTCACTTATTGCTAATCTTGTAGCTGCTGCTGATACTTTATCAGCTGCTAGACCTGGTGCAAGATATGAAGGTATTGAAAACTATATCAATCGTTTAGAAACTTTGGAAAAGATTGCTTCTTCTTATGATGGCATTGATAAAGCATTCGCTATTCAAGCTGGTAGAGAAGTAAGAGTTATGGTTATTCCTGAAAAGGTTGATGATGCAAAATGCCAATTAATTGCACATGATATCAAGGAAAGAATCGAAAATGAGATGACTTATCCTGGTCAAATCAAAGTAACAGTAATTCGTGAAACTAGAGCTAATGAAATAGCTAAGTAATTTTGACATTTAATTATTAAGTAATATAATTATTTCATAAACGTAAACAAGACAAGACTTTAAATGAAACTATAAAGAGAGACCCGGTTGCTGAAAAGGGTTATAGAGAAATTTAAATGTTACCACTTGTTAGTGCTTCCAATAAAAGCCGTAATCCTGCGTTAAAGGAATTAAAGCAAAAAATAAGGTGGTACCTCGCTACTTGCGACCTTTGGTATCACCTTTTATTTTTGGAGGAGAAGAAAATGGTTAACTTTAAAGAAAACGAACACTTAAGTATTTTAAACCACAGTTGTGCACACCTTTTAGCACAAGCCGTAAGTCATCTTTATCCAGAAGCTAAATTTTGGGTAGGACCTGTAGTTGAAGAAGGGTTCTATTATGATATCGATTTAGGCGATAAAGTAATTTCTGAATCAGATCTTGAAGCTATTGAAAAAGAAATGAAGAAATGTGCCAAAGCTGATAAACGTATTGTGCGTCATGAAATCAGCAAAGAAGAAGCACTTGAAAAGTTTAAAAATGATCCATATAAATTAGATCTCATTAATCGAATGGATGAAGAAAATACTGTTATTTCTTGTTACAGCCAAGGTGATTTTACTGATTTATGCCGCGGTCCTCATGTTGAAAGCACTAAACTTTTAAAACACTTTAAGCTCTTAAAAGTATCAGGAGCTTATTGGAAGGGTGATGCTAAAAACAAGATGTTACAGCGTATTTATGGTGTATGCTTTGACACTGAAGAAGAATTACAAGCTCATTTATTAGCTCTTGAAGATGCTAAGCAAAGAGATCATCGTAAGATTGGTAAAGAAATGAATTTATTCATGTTCTCGGAGATTGTAGGTAAAGGCTTACCAATGTATCTTCCTGATGGTTTTACTGTAAGAAGATTACTTGCTGATTATATTATGAATAAAGAAATTGAATCAGGTTATCAACATGTCTTTACACCATCTATTGCTACTGTAGATCTCTATAAAAAGAGTGGGCACTGGGATCATTATAAGGATGATATGTTCCCGGCAATGGAACTTGATAACGAAGCTTATGTATTAAGACCTATGAACTGTCCTCATCATATGATGATGTATCGCAATAAACTTCATTCATATCGTGATTTACCAGTTAGAATTGCTGAAATTGCTAATGACTTCCGTTTTGAAGCAAGTGGTGCTTTAACTGGTATTGAAAGAACACGTGCATTCTCTCAAAATGACTCACATATCTTCTGCACTCCAGAACAGATTAAGAGTGAATTTAAGAGTGTTGTAGCTTTAATCTTAAGTGTTTATAAAGACTTTGGTTTTAAAAACTATTCTTTCCGTCTTTCTTTAAGAGATAAAGAAAATAAAGAAAAATACTTCGGTAATGATGAACTTTGGGAAGAAAGCGAAAATCAGTTGCGCGAAGTAATGAATGAATTAAATCTTGATTATTATGAAGCTGAAGGTGAAGCTGCATTCTATGGTCCAAAACTTGATGTTCAGGTACGTTCAGCTATTGGCCATGATGTAACATTATCTACTATTCAGTTAGATTATCAATTACCAGTAAGATTTGAACTTAGCTATATCAATGAAAATGGTGAAAAAGAAAGACCGGTTGTTATTCACCGTGCTATTCTTGGCTCTTTAGATCGTTTCATTGCTTTCCTTATCGAAGAAACAAAAGGTAATTTCCCTCTTTGGTTAGCACCTCATCAGATTGTTGTTGTTCCAGTTCATCCTGAAAAACATGCTGAATATGCTAAAAAAGTAGCAAATGCTTTCCATATGGTAGGTTTCAGAACTGAAGTTGATGATCGTAATGAAAAGCTTGGTTTCCGCATTAGAGAAGCTCAGACACGTCATATTCCAGTTGAGATTGTAGTTGGTGATGGTGAAGTAGAAAATAATTCTGTTAATATTCGTCGTTTCGGTCATACTGAATCTATTTCTTTATCGCTTGATGAAGCTATTAAAACTTTACTTAAAGAAGCAAACGATAAAGAATACGCGAAGTAAAAGTCCTCTTATTATTACTAACTTCTTGTACTTTTAAAACTAGCGATACATCATCAGTTATTAAAATAACTACCATCAGGCTATGCATCATTATCTTTAATTGGTTATTTAGATAATGAAAATGCGGAGATTAATGTTTTAGATGAAAATGTAGTACTAAATTCCTTTGATGAAGGGGACAATGATTATATCATCTGCACCCTTCTAAAAGGTGTTAATAAACTTAATAACAACAATTTAGGTTATGTATTGTGAGGCAATTATTATTTAATTGCTAAAAATGAATATGTAGGATTAATGCATACAGCATCCTAATGCGTTAATGAAATTAATAATTTTTTTAGAACTTCATGATATCTCATTAAGTGAAAAATCATTTGTAAAATAAAAGACTTGAGTTTGATTACTCAAGTCTTTTTGTTAGAAGAGATTAATAATTTCTTCAAATGTTAATTCTTTGGCTTCTTCTTCATCACGTTTTTTAAATTCAAAGAGACCTTCTTTAGCTTTACGACCAACAGTAATACGATAAGGGATACCAATTAATTCCATATCATTAAATTTAACGCCTGGTCTTTCGTTACGATCGTCCATTAAGACATCAACACCTTTAGCATTTAATGCATCGTAAATACGATTTGCTTCAGCCATCTGTGTTTCATCTTTAGTAGAAATCGGTACAATAGCAACTTTATATGGTGCAATTGATTCCGGCCAAATGATGCCTTTATCATCATGATGCTGTTCAACAATTGTAGCAATAGATCTACCAATACCAATACCATACGATCCCATCCATACAGGTAATGGTTTGTTGTTTTGATCTAAATAAGTAAGATTTAATGCTTCAGCATATTTAGTGCCAAGTTTAAAGGTATTACCAACTTCAACACCTTTAGTGAATTTGAGTGGTTTGCCACAAATAGGGCATACATCACCTTCTTCAACATTGACAATATCAGCAATAAAATCAGCATTGATATCACTTGGATTACAATTGATGAAATGAAATCCTTCTTCATTTGCTCCGCAAACAAAATTCTTCATTTTCATTACTTCGCGATCAACAATAATCTTAGTATTTAAACCCATTGGGCCAGTATATCCAGCAACTGCATTACTTGTTTTAATTAATTCATCATTAGCGAAATTAATTTCATTACAGCCAAGCAATTTTTGAACTTTGGTTTCATTAAGTTCACGATCTCCTCTTATAAAGAAAGTGATTAATTCACCATCAACATTCATTAATAAAGCTTTAACAGTATGCTTAATATCAATATTTAAGAATGCAGCAACATCTTCAATTGATTTCATATTAGGTGTTGCTATTTTTTCTTTTGGAAGCTCTTCCTCGTTTATTTCAAAAGAAACAAGTTCAGTAATCTCTTTATTGCTAGAGAAACCACAATCATCACAATAAATAAGTGTATCTTCACCAATTGGTGTGATAGCTTGGAATTCTTCTGATAATAAGCCGCCCATCATACCGGTATCAGCTTTAACGATACGATAATCAATATCTAAATCATTAAAGATTTTCTTGTAAGCTTCAAACATTTTTTGATAACTCACATCAAGTCCTTGTTCATCAGCATCAAAAGAATAAGCATCTTTCATGGTAAATTCTTTAACACGAATTAAACCATAGCGGGCGCGTGGCTCATCACGGAATTTATTTTGGAATTGATAAAGATTAAAAGGCATATCTTTATATGAAGAAATCATGGATTTACCAGCGACCGCAAATAGTTCTTCATGAGTTGGGCCTAAAACCATATCTTTACCATTACGGTCTTTTAACTTAAAGACTGAACTACCAAAGTTTTTGACACGTCCACTCTTTTCGTAATACTCTTGGGCAATAAGAGCTGGCATTTTCATCTCTTGTGCACCAGTTTCATTCATTCTTTTACGAATGATTTCTTCTACCTTTTGTTGAACTTTATAGCCAAGAGGTAGCATCATGTATACGCCTGTAGAAGTTTTTTTAATAAATCCAGCTTTCACAAGAAGATTACCAGACACAGAATCTTCGTCTTTAACATCTTCACGAAGCGTAAAGAAATAAGAATCTTTTAATTTCATAGTTTCACCTCGTGAAAGATTATAACATAATCTTTACTTTTTTCCGTGACAGTTAGGTCTAAATGTGCTAGTATATTTCAAATACTAAAAAATAGAGGTGGAAAATGGCTAAATATTTTTCTGATGTATCACGTACATTTAATGAGTATCTCCTTGTTCCAGGTTATTCAAATCACACTCATCTTCCAGCAAGTGTAGATCTCTCTACTCCTCTTTTCCGTTATAAACGTGGTGAAAAGAGTTCTGTTGAATTAAAGATTCCTATGATCTCAGCTATCATGCAATCTGTATCTGATGATCGTATGGCTATCGCTCTTGCACAAGAAGGTGGTATGAGCTTCCTTTATGGCTCACAAACCATCGAAGATGAAGCGGCAATGGTTCGTCGTGTTAAGAATTATAAAGCTGGATTTGTAGTATCTGATAGTAATGTTAAACCTGAGTCAACAATTGCTGAACTTGTAGCTTTAGTTGAAAAAACAGGACATTCAACAGTTGCTGTAACAGCTGATGGTACAGCAAATGGTAAACTTTGCGGTATTATTACAGGTCGTGACTATCGTCTTTCTAAAGTTGATATGAATGACTTAGTAAAAGATTATATGACACCAATTGAAAAGATGGTCGTTGGTACAACAGATCTTGATTTAAGCGGTTGCAATGAAATGATTTGGGAACATAAGTTAAATACTCTTCCAATCGTTGATAAAGAAGGCAATCTTGCATATATGGTCTTTAGAAAAGACTATGATTCACACAAGGATAATCCTAATGAATTACTTGATGAGCATAAACGTTTCATGGTAGGCGCTGGTATTAATACTAGAGACTATGCTGAAAGAGTTCCAGCTTTAGTTGAAGCTGGTGTTGATGCATTATGTATTGATTCATCAGAAGGATTTACTGAATTCCAAGCTCTTACAATTAAATGGATTCGTGATCATTATGGCGATAGTGTTAAAGTTGGTGCTGGTAACGTTGTTGATGCTGAAGGATTCCGCTTCTTAGCTGATGCTGGTGCTGATTTCATTAAGATTGGCATTGGTGGAGGTAGTATCTGCATTACTCGTGAAACCAAGGGTATTGGTAGAGGACAGGCTTCTGCTGTTATTGATGTTGCTAGAGCACGTGATGAATATTTTGAAGAAAAAGGTATTTATGTACCTATTTGCTCTGATGGCGGCATTGTATATGACCATCACATCTCATTAGCTCTTGCAATGGGTGCTGACTTTGTTATGCTTGGACGTTATTTCTCAAGATTTGAAGAATCTCCAACCTCTAAAGTTATGATTAATGGTAGCTATTATAAAGAATATTGGGGAGAAGGAAGTAACCGTGCACGTAACTGGGCTCGTTATGATTTAGGCGGTGCTAAGAAACTTTCATTTGAAGAGGGCGTTGATGCATATGTACCATATGCTGGAACACTTAAAGATAATGTTGGCGTTACAACATTAAAGATTAAGTCTACAATGTGCAACTGTGGTGCTTTATCAATTCCTGAATTCCGTGAAAAAGCTAAACTCACTGTTGTATCTTCAACATCTATTGTTGAAGGTGGTGCACACGACGTTATCGTAAAAAATCATACAACTACTGAACAATAAGATTAAAGGCAAGCTGATTAGCTTGCCTTTTTTGTGATTGCTTCTTTTACTTTTTCAGTATTTTTAAAATGTAATTTAGCTACTTCTTTTAATCGCTCTAAGCCATATTTATTTACAAATATATAAGCATCTTTATCTGTTTCTTCGCCAGCTCCTTTATGGAATGATAAAGCATAATGTTTTTCCATTGCTTCCATCTCTTTAATAAAAGCATAACGTGCAATAATGCTGGCACATGCAACTGCTGGATGCTTAGATTCGGCTTTAGTTTCAAAAATTAAATCATGATAAACTTCTTTTTCATTTATTAAATATTTGAAATAGATATTTTCAGCTACAAATTGATCTACATAAGCAGCTTTAGGAATTTTATAACCTTTGTGTAATAAATTGATATAAGCTTGATTATGCATTTTAGTTTTAATAGCTACCATATTATTTTTTTGATAAACATCATTATATTGAATAGGTTTAAGAATTAATAAAGAATATTCAATCTTTTTCATTAATTCAGGAGCTGTTTTAATAATCTCATCATCACTTAATTGTTTAGAATCAGTAATTCTATATTTAGTTAATAAATCGTGGTCTTCTTCTTTTAAAATAGCAGCACATACACATATAGGGCCAAAATAATCACCTGTTCCAACTTCATCACTTCCGGCTTCCGGATGAATTTTTTTAGTCATAAAAAGTGAAGCATAATAATTTGCTCCTTCACCTACAAAAACAACTTTTTCAGATTTATAAATAGTAATAATGGCATCACTTAATCTAATTTCAGTATCAACATAAGGATTTTTACTTTCGATAATATTGTTAGGATAAGTTTTTTTAAGAAGTGAAATGGCATCACTTGATAGTTTTAAAGATATTGTGTTCATGGCTCAAGTTTAACATAATTTAATTACCTTATTTGGCAAAGCTCTCTTTTCGTTTTAAAATAAAATATATTTAAAATGTTTATTAATGGAGTTTAAAAATGGAAGTTAATTTAAATTTATATATCAATATACTAGTAGCTTTAATTTATATCATCTTTTTAATCATAGCTTATAAGAAAGGTTTCGTTTATGAAGCACTAAACTTAATCTTAAGTGTCTTTTCAATTTTTGTAGCTTATTTTATTTCTACACCATTATCAAATATCTTTCCTCTTGTAAACAGTGAACAATTTGATGATTTTATTCTGCAACAAATGGCTCCTGCTATTAATATGACATTATGGTTTATTTTAACTGTCATTGCCTCACGTTTATTATTATTAATTTTATCTCCTTGGAGTAAGAAAGTATCCAAAGTACCATATCTTGGTTTCTTTAATCGCTTGTTAGGCACTATTTTAGGGGCTTTAAATGCGACTTTTTGGGTTGTCCTATTAAGTATGTTCTTAGCTCTTCCAATCGTTAAAAATGGTCGTGAAATCAGACAGAATACCATTCTTGAACCAATTAGTAATTATGCTAATAAAGCTATTACTTATTTAACTAATTATTACAATGATAATCATTTAGATGAAAATTTAAAGAATGCGCAACAACAATTTGAAATCTGGTTAAAAGATGCCAGTGATGAGTATTTTAAGGATAATAATCATGAATAATTTTAAGGGATTAGAATTAGAGACAATATTAACGAGAGTAGGCTTTTATTGTGGCATGGATAGCTCGATTAAAGCTATTCAAGAAGAAAAGGTTATTTATAATCCTTTATTAATTGAGCATAAAATAGCTTTAACAAACGAAGCAATGAAATTATTAAATCTTGGTAAAGAGATTGATTTTTCAGATGTTTATGATGTTAGAGAGATATTAGATAAATGTTTAAAAGGGGTTATTTTAACTTCTTATGAATTAAGAAGATGTTTGACTTTTCATTTTGCAACTAAAAGATTAATGGCTTTAATGCATTCTTTAGAACTTGAAGTACTTAGTGATTATGCTGATGCATTAATGATTGATGATAAAACATATCGTGAGATTGATAATATTATCGATCAAGATGGACGTATCAAAAGAAATGCTAGTAAAAGATTAGAGAAACTCTATTTGCGACAAGAAAGTACCAATAATAGTTTAAAGACAAAAGCTAAAGATTTCTTGAAGGAACATGAATCATCTTTACAAGAGAATGGTTATTTTTATCGTGAAGATCGTTTAACCTTTTTATTAAAAAATAGTGATAAGAATAAATATAATGGTTATAACCATGGTGATACAGCCTCTAAACAAGCTAGTTATATTGAGCCAGAAGAGTTTGTAACATTAAATAATCAAAGATTTAGTGATAGTGCTGAGATTGAAGAAGAGATTAGAAAAATATTAAAGAAAGCTTCAGTATCAATTGCTGCTAGTGCTGATTTATATATTAACGACTATGAAACTTTAGAAAAGTTAGATGTGATATTTGCGAAAGCTAAATATGGTTATGCAAGAAAGGGTATATTAGCTTCTTTTAGAAGAGATGATGAGCTTTATTTAAAAGAAATTGCTCATCCTTTAATTGATGAGAAGAAGGTTATTAAGAATACATATTCCTTTCCATCTTCTTATAAAGGAATTATTATTTCAGGTTCTAATACAGGTGGTAAAACGGTTACTTTAAAAACAATTGCTTTAGCAATTATTATGACCTATCTTGGCATTCCTTTGTTTGCTGATGAGGCAATTATTCCTTTTTATAATGGTATTTATGTTGATTTAGAAGATAGCTCATCTATCGAATCAGCACTTTCATCATTTTCATCACATCTTAAAAAGATTGATTATATTTTAAAAGAAGCGGATCATAAATCACTTGTATTGATTGATGAAATTGGTACCGGAACAGACCCTTTAGAAGCTGAAGCGTTAAGTTTAGCAATTATAGATCGTTTTATTGAGCGTGATATTCCTTTTGTTTTGACAACCCATTATGAAGAGATTAAAAAGTATGCTTTTCATCATGATGAAATCTTATTATCAGCTGTAGGTTTTGATCGTGATAAGCTTTTGCCAACTTATAAATATTTAGAAAATACCTTAGGTGAGAGTAATGCTTTAAAGATTGCGAGTCGCTATATTGATGATATTAGTGTTTTAAAACGAGCTGATTATTATCTTGAAAAGAATCGTGACGAAGAAGAAAAAAGGCTTGAAAATCTTCGTAAAAATGAAGAGTTAGTTGAAAGTCTAAAAGCTGATTTGCTTATCAAAAACGAAGAATTAGATTCTTTGAAAAAGAAGTTAGTGAAAGAGAAAGAAGCTTTTGAAGAATATAAAGAAAAAGAGAAAAGAGAAATCAAAGAAGAACTTGATGAATATTTAAGAGTTAAAAAAGAAGAAGCTGATGATATTATTGCTACTTTAAAACATCAAAAAGTAAATTCCCAAAGTTCTATAAAAATTAAAAAATTAGATGAAATTAATACTTTGAAAGTTAAAGAAGAAAAACTTGATAATAAAATTGTCGTTGGGGATCGTGTTCGTATTAGAGATAACGAAAGAGCTGGTATTGTTTTGTCGATTGAGAAAAACCGTGCCAAAGTAGATTTAGGTGGTTTATCAGTAGATGTATCAATTCATCGTTTGGAAAAATTACCACCAATTATTAAAAATAAGATTGTTGCCAAAGAAACTAGAAAGAAATTCTCATCTGTTCCAAGTGAAATCAATCTTATTGGAATGCATGTTGATGAAGCTTTAAGAATGATGGATAAATATCTTGATGATGCCCTAACGGCTAAAAGAAGCAGTGTTCGCATTATCCATGGTATTGGCACAATGGCTTTAAGAAATGCTGTTCGTAATGAACTCAAAAAAAATAAAAACGTTAAAGGCTTTAAAGATGCTGATTTTTACGAAGGTGGAAGTGCTGTTACGGTAGTGGAGTTTAAATAATGGACCTTAAAGCTAAATTATTAACTTTACCTAATAAGCCTGGTTGTTATCAGATGAAGGATAAAAATGGGCGGATTATCTATGTTGGTAAAGCAATCAACCTTAAAAATCGTGTTAATTCCTATTTTCGTGGTGCTCATAACTATAAAACGACTAAATTAGTATCTAATATTGCTGATTTTGATTATATTGTTACTAAAAGCGAGAAAGAAGCCTTAATCCTCGAATACAATCTTATTAAAGAATATAATCCTGATTTTAATATTGTTTTTAAAGATGATGCTTCATATCCCTATATCTATCTATCACAAAATAACGGCCCTTATTGTGCAATTATTCGACCACATAAGAAAAAGAAATTGAAAGGTAAATTGTTTGGACCTTATCCTAATGTTACAGCAGCCAGAAATACGGTTGATTTAATCAATCGCTTATTTCCGACCAGGAAATGTAATCCAATAAGAAAAGAAGTATGTCTTTACTATCATATGCATCAATGCTTAGGTTATTGTGAATATCAAATCGATGAAGAAGAAAGTAAGAATATTACTAATAAAATAGATGCTTTTTTATCAGGGGATATCAAAGATGTTGCAGCTGATTTAAAGAAGAAAATGCTTGAATCTTCAGCTAATATGGATTTTGAAGAAGCCTTAAAATATCGTGATTTATTAAATGATATTAAATATGTTGCTAGTAAACAGGATGTTCAAATTAGAAGTAAAGAAGATTTTGATGTCTTTAACTATGCTGTAGCAGATGGTTATATTGCGATAACTGGTTTATTTATTAGAAATGGTAAGCTTTTAAATTCTCATAAATATATTGATTATTTAATTGGTGATAGTGAAAATTTTGTATCATCATATCTTTATCAATTTTATGCCATCAATGAAGCTCCTAAGAGTTTATATATTCCTTTAGATTTAGAACCATATTTGAGTGATGCTTTTGATTTTCCTTTACATACAGTAACTAAAGGCAATAAAAAAGCTTTGCTTAAACAAGCTTATGAAAATGCTTTAGTTAATTTAAACCAAAATAAAACAATTATTGAGAAGAAAGATTCTTATTTAGAAGAAGTGCAAAAAGAATTAGAAAGAATCTTTAATAAACCCATTTCACGTATTGAATTATTTGATAACTCGCATACAGCAGGGGAAGAAACAGTTGCAGCGATGGTTGTTTATAAGTATTTAAAACCATCAAAAAAAGATTATCGTTTATACAAGCTAGAAGATGGTGCTGATGACTTAAAGTCTATGAAGGAAGTTATGTATCGTCGCTATTTTAGAATGCTTAAAGAAGATAGTGAAAGACCAGATTTAATTATTGTTGATGGTGCTAGAACACAAATCGAAGTTGCTAAAGAAGTTTTAAATGAATTAGATCTTGATATTACTTTAGCTGGTCTTGGTAAAGATGATCACCATGCGACTAATTATTTAATGAATAGTGACTGTGATATGATTGAAATGGATCACAAGAGTAATTTATTTTTTGTCTTAACTAATATGCAAGATGAAGTACATCGTTTTGCGATTAATTATCATCGTAAAAGAAGAGCTAAACATACTTATAGGTCACCACTTGATGATATTACTGGTTTAGGTAAGAAAAGAAAAACAGCTCTTTTAAGACGCTTTAAATCTTTATCCAAGATAAAAGAAGCAAGTATAGAAGAATTAAAAGAAGTCTTACCAGAAAAGGTAGCGATTGAAGTATATAATAAACTCAAGGAGGATTTATGTTAGAGACACTTAACGATTATTTATCTTTCTTTGCTTTAATAATATTATTTTTATTCGCTTTAAGATTAGTTATTGGCTCATTATTTGAATTCCGTAGCTCTTATAGCAGACGTTATACATTAGAATTATTAGCACGTTATCGTGATAATGAAGATGAATAGGATTTATTAAATTGTCCAGCAATAATAAGTTATGCTGGATTTTTTAATTATGAGTAGTGACTACTTTCTTTTAAAAGATGGAAGTAAACAAAGTCACAAATTAAACCTTTATAAATATGCTAATGAGATATGTTTACATTATGGTTCAAGTATTGAAGGGAGAAATGCGAGTGTTTCCTATTGGCTTAAAAAGAATCGTAAGTTACCTTTGATTGTTTCGATTAAAGAGTCTATATTTTATATTTGCACGAGATCTTTAAAAGAAGATGATGCTTTATTAATTGCTTATCATGAATTAATTTATTATCGCAAAGAGAAAAAAGGGACAAGATTATATTTTAAAAATAATATCAATATTTTAATTAATGAAGATATTAGAATCATAAGAAGACAAGAAAAGATGCTACATTCTTACATTTTTCTTAGAAATGAATATAATAAAAGTAATGGCCTTTTAAGGAAATGATTATGGAAAATACAAATTTAAAGAAAGATTTAACTTTTTTGTTTTACACTGTTTTATCTGCTACCATTCATTCGATTAGTTTAGTTACTTTTTCAATCCCTGCTAAATTATATCCAGGCGGTTTTTCAGGCATTTGTCGATTACTAGTAGATATTTTAAATGATTATGGGATTGTTATATCTTTCTCAATTCTCTATCTATTTTTCAACTTGCTGACAGCAATTTTTGTATATCGTCATGTGGGCAAGAAATTTGCAATTTTCTCATGCATTCAATTTGGTTTAGTATCATTATTTACTACCTACTTTAAACCGGTAATTGAAGTATCAGATCCATTATTAATAGCTGTCTTTGGTGGTATTGTTGCCGGTTTTGGTATTTCTTTAGCTTTAAGTCATAATGCATCTTCTGGTGGTACTGATTTTATTGCAGTATATGTTTCTAATCGTTTTAAACGTCCTATTTGGAATTATGTAATGCTTGGCAATTGTTGCATTTTATCAATTGCTGGCATTCGTTATGGTTGGGATAAAGCTTTATATTCAATCATCTTACAATTCTGTTCAACGCAGGTAATCAATAATATTCATAAACGTTATCAGATGGAAACATTAACGATTGTTACATCAAAAAGAGATGAAGTAGCTAATGCTATTTTGGCTTGTGTAAGACATGGTATTACTGAATTTAATGCAACCGGGGCATATCGTCATTTAGATGAAGATGTTTTATATACTGTTGTTAATAGCTTTCAAACAAGAGAAGTATGTAAAGCAGTATTGAGTGCTGATCCTAAAGCTTTCATTAATATTCAACCAACAAGAAAAGTAATTGGTAATTATTTCCAAAAACCATTAGATTAATAAAAAAAGCGCATATAATGCGCTTTTAATTAACAAATTTCTAAACCTACTTTATGCATTACTTTAGCTAATTTCTTCTCAGCCATAATGCTTGCTTTATTTTTACCATCTTCTAAGATATCTTCGATGACATTTTCTTTAAGAATGGTATTATATTTACTTTGTAAATCAATCAAGAAGTTTTCAACAACATCACCTACATAATTTTTAAGATCCCCATAACCTCTTGAAGAATATTCTAAAGCGATAGCTTCAGGAGTAGAGGAAGTTAAAGAAGCGGCAATTTCCATTAAGTTATATAAACCAGGTTGCTTAATTTTATCAGCGGTAATTTCAGCATATGAGTCTGTAACTGCACCCATGATTTTTTTACGTGCAGCTTTAGGATCTTCAAGCAAATAGATGCAACCTTTATTTGTTTCATCACTCTTTGACATCTTTTTGCTAGGATCGGTTAAAGACATGATACGACCACCAACTTTTGCTGATACAGGTTCAGGAACTTTGAATGTTGGCGAATATTTATTATTGAAACGAATAGCCAAATCTCTTGTTAATTCAACATGTTGTTTTTGATCATCACCAACAGGAATTAAATCAGGATCATATAGTAAAATATCAGCTGCCATAAGGCATGGATAAGTATATAAACCAGCAGTAAGATTTTGTTCACCTTTAGCGATTTTATCTTTAAATTGAGTCATACGATTAAGCTCACCAAGATAGGTATTGCAAGCCATAATATATCCAAGTTGAGCATGTGCTTTAACATCAGTTTGTAAGAAAATAGTAGATTTATTAGGATCTAAACCAGCTGCTAAATATAAAGCAACAGCATCTTTTAAATTCTTACGTAAATCTTTTGGATCTTGATATACCGTAATGCAATGAAGGTTGGCAATAAATGCAATCATTTCACATTCATCTTGATAAGAAACGAATTGACTAAGGGCACCGATGTAATTGCCTAAAGTCAGTTGGCCGGTTGGCTTAATGCCTGATAACATTCTCTTCATTATTAATACCTCCTAAAAATAAAAAAGAGTACCTTCTCGGGGCGACTATTAGCCGCGGTACCACCCGAATTCGTTCATATTGAACCTCTTATCCCTTAACGCGGGATACGCTTATGACTAGCGCCATAAGATACTATGGAAGCCCCATTTCAATCTAAGGGTTGTATCCGTTTCCATCATCCGGACTTTCTTTTAACAACTAATCTTAAATTTACTTATGCTTCGCATTTCATAATAGCACAATAAAGTTACTTTGTTTACGAACTTATTTGCATAGATTATAATATGAGCGTTAAAGGAGGGACTATTATGATTGTTATATATACATCACCTGGTTGTGCATCTTGCCGAAAAGTAAAGGCTTGGTTAAAAGAAAAGAACCTTCCTTTTGTAGAGAAGAATATTTTCAATGTTGCTTTAAATCCAACAGAAGTTAAATATTTATTATCTAGATCTGATAATGGAGCTGAAGATATTATTTCTAAACGCTCTAAAATTATTCAAGATAATGAAATTGATATTGAAGCAATGTCACTTAATGAACTTATTGATTTTATTATTAAAAACCCTAGTATTTTAAGACGTCCATTAATTATTAATGACCGTGAATTTCAAATTGGTTATGATGCTGAAGAGATTGATGCATTTTTACCAGCTGAGATTAAAGAAATAGCTAAATGTGATAAATCATGTCCGAATTTTGGCAAATGTGAGGTTTGTAAAGAATGAAAAAAGTGTTATTAGGTTTATCAGGAGGAGTTGATTCGGCAGTATCAGCTTATCTATTAAAAGAAGCGGGTTATGATGTAACCTGCTGTTTTATGCGTAATTGGGATTCAATGCTTAATAATGATACTCTTGGCAATCCAACTTTAAATGATGACATTTGTCCTCAAGAGAAAGATTATAACGATGCTAAAAAAGTAGCAGAACAATTAGGACTTGAGATGTTACGTGTTGATTATATTCAAGAATATTGGAATGATGTTTTCCAAAATTTTATTACCGAATATAAAAGTGGGAGAACACCTAATCCTGATATTCTTTGTAACAAATATATTAAATTTAATGCTTTTTTGAAATATGCCCAAGAAAAGGGTTTTGATTATATTGCAACTGGTCACTATTTCTTAAAAGAAGAAAAAGAAGATGGTTTTCATTATATGAAAGCGTTTGATATTAATAAAGACCAATCATATTTCTTAGCACAAGTTAATAAAGATGCTCTAGATGTTTCTTTATTCCCTTTAGGTAAATTAACTAAACCGGAAGTAAGAAAGATTGCTGAAGATATTGGTTTATATGTTGCTGAAAAGAAGGATTCTACTGGTGTTTGTTTTATTGGTGAAAGAAATTTCCGTGAATTCCTTAAAAACTATATCCCAATGAAAGAAGGCAATATTATTGATATCTCAAATGGTGATATTATTGGTCGCCACCAAGGTGTTTATTATTATACAATTGGTCAACGCAAAGGATTTGCAGTAGGTGGTGCTAATGGACCATATTATTGTGCTGGCAAAGATGTTTTTAAAAATGAACTTTATCTATGTCCAGCTAAAGATACATCATATTTAATTAGTGATGCCGCTTTAATTACCGATATTAATTGGATTAAAAAAATAGCTGACCAAGATATTCAAGTTAAATTTAGATATCGTCAAGCAGATCAAGAAGTTCATCTTAAACATTTAGATGATGGTAATATCTTATTGACTTATCCTCAAGGAATTAAAGCAGTAACCCCAGGTCAACAAGCAGTTTTCTATGACCATGGTGAGTTATTAGGTGGTGGTGTTATTGATGATGTTTATGTCAATAATGAGTCCGTAGCATTACGTTTAAAAGAACAATTGAAGAAACATGGCCGATAGCTTAAAAGGTAAAATTAAAAGATTTCTCTATGATAATGGTGATTATGGAGTAGCTTTATTTATAAGTGAGAGTGAACCATTAACTATTACTGGTAGAATTTCATCTTTAGAAAAAGATAAAGATTATGAAATAGTTGGTGAATATGTTACTCATCCTAAATATGGATTCCAATTTAATGTGGAGTCTTTTTCACAATGCTTGCCAAGTGATGAAGAAGATATGATTAATTTCTTATCTGGTGGTCTATTTAAAGGAATAGGTGAAGTAACAGCTAAAAAGATAGTGTTAGCTTTAAAACATCATAATCTAGATGAATTGAAAGACCCTAATATCTTAATGTCTTTACCAATTTCTAGTAAACAAAAACAAGCTCTTTTAGATGGTTTGGCTTTATATGATGATCCTTTAACGATTAGAAGATTATCTTTACAAAGTGCCGGTTTTAATGCCGATGAGATACAAAGAATCTTAGCTTATGGTGAAAATGATTTAGAAATGATTTTAGAAGATAATCCTTATGCTATCTATTTTGATGTAGAAGGAATAGGATTTATAAAAACAGATCGTTTCGCTTTATCTTTGGGTATTGAAATCGATGATTCAAGAAGAAAAGAAGCTTTACTATGTTATATCTTTAGAGATATTTGTTTTAAAGAAGGTAATACTTGGCTAACTTATGAAGAATTCATGCCCCGTTATTTAAAAGAGAGCGGTTTTGATGATGGTGATTTAACTTTAGATGCCCTTTTAAAACATCATTATCTAAAAGAAGAAGATAATCATTTTTATGATTATAAAGAATATCGTGATGAAGAATATATTGCCGAATTTTTAACTTCTTTTGATGGCGATATAGCTCAAAACAAAGATACTTATCTTTTAATAGATGAACTTGAAGAAGAGAATGGTTTAAAATATGATGAGAAACAAAAAGAAGCAATTATTTCTTTCTTTGAAAATTCTTTTTCAATTGTAACTGGTGGTCCTGGTACTGGAAAAACAACCATTATTAAGGCAATGGTTGAATTATTACGTAAGATGAACCCTTATGTAGGTATATGTGTTGCTGCACCTACTGGTAGAGCTAGTAAAAGAATTAATGAATTATGTGATGCAGATAGTAGAACTATTCATTCTTTATTACATTGGAATAAAGAAACAAATACATTTTCATATAATGAAACTAATCCATTATTACTTGATGTTTTAATTGTTGATGAATTCTCAATGGTAGATAATATGTTATTTGCATCACTTCTTAAAGCTTCATCTATGGTCAAAAAGATATGTTTAATCGGCGATAATAACCAATTACCATCTATTAGAGCTGGTAATGTTTTGTGCGATTTATTGGCCTCTAATCACTTTAAAAAGACGGCTTTAGTATGTAATTTTAGACAAAAAGAAGGTAATGAAATTATTAGATTATCTAATGAAGTATTGGAAGGTAATATTGATTTTAATAATTATCATAAAGATGTATTTTTTATTGAAAATGAAGACCATCAAAAAGTTATATCTTTAATTAAACATAATTTAGAAAATGGTGAAGATATGAAAGATATTCAACTTTTATCACCAATGTATCGTGGTGGTATGGGTATTGATGTCTTTAATAAGCTTCTACAAGATACTTTTAATCCTAAGTCACCGCTGAAAAAAGAATTACATCTCGGTAATAAAATCCTAAGAGAAGGTGATAAGGTTTTACAATTAAAGAATCAACAAGATGATGATGTTTATAATGGTGATATTGGTATATTAAGAGAAATTGACGAAAAAGAGAAGAATATCATCGCTTTATATGGTGATAGTTATATTAGCTATCCTTTTGATAATTTAAATAATATTACTTTGGCTTATGCTACATCAATTCATAAAGCTCAAGGAAGCGAATATCGTAATATCTATTTACCAATTAGTAATCAACATATGGGTATGTTGGATAAAAGATTGATATATACTGCCATTACGCGAGCTAAATCTAAGCTTTATATTATTGGCTCTAAAGAGATAATTGAAAAAGCAATTAAAAGAGAAAGAAAAGAAAGACAAACTGGATTAAAGGAAAAGATTAACCAAAAATATTGCTAAATGTTTATATCGGTGATAAAATGTTAAAGCATGTTTTTGCATCGGTATTCCGCTGTACACAAGTATATGAGTGCTGATTTATATACTATAGGAGGAAAAGAGTAATGAATTTAAACTTAGTACCTGAAATTACTGCTAACCAATTACGCCATGATCTCCCTGAAATCAAAGCAGGACAGACAGTTCGTGTTGATGTACGCATCAAGGAAGGTGAAAAGAGCCGTATCCAGGCATTCGAAGGCGTTGTAATCTCTGTTAAGGGATCAGGAATTGGTGAAACATTCACTGTTCGTAAGATTTCTAATGGTGTAGGCGTTGAAAGAACATTCCCAATGCACTCACCAGTTATCGATAAGGTTACAGTATTACGTGTAGGTAAGGTTAGAAGAGCTCGTCTTTATTATCTTCGTGAACGTAGTGGTAAAGCTGCTCGTATTAAAGAAGTTCGTTAATTTAAGAAAAGGCCACGAAAGTGGCTTTTCTTTTATATAATAAGCATATGAAAAAGATATTAGAGATTCTCAAAGAAAATGTTAAGACATTTGTTGTTTACTTTTTAAGTATCTATTTTATTATTAATTTTGTTTTTATGGCAGTTATTGTTGAAGGAAGCTCAATGGAGCCTACTTTGCATAATAATGATTATGGTCTTGGCTTTATTCTTAAAAAAAATATTGGTATTAAACGCTTTGATGTTGTAGTTATTAAAAGTGATAAGACTAAATATAATATCGTCAAAAGAATTATCGGTTTACCAAATGATGTGGTTGAAGTGAAAGATAATCATCTATATATTAATGGTCAGGAATATGAAGAAGACTATTTAAATGATGACACATATACTAGTGATTTTAGTGTTGAATTAAAAGATGATGAATATTTTGTCTTAGGAGATCATCGTGAAGTATCGAAAGATTCAAGATATTATGGCAGCTTTAAAAAAGAAGACTTTTTATGTAGCGGCATGTTTATAATTTATCCTTTTGAACATTTTGGTTATAAATAGGAAGGGGTGGCTTATGGCTAATGAAGAAAAGAATAGTTTTGTAGCACCAATAAACTGGTATCCAGGTCACATGGAGAAAGCCAGACGTGAGATGCAAGAAACACTTAAAAGTGTTGATTTAATCATTGAATTACGTGATGCACGTTTACCTTTATCATCGCGTAACCCTCTTCTTCATGAGATGGCTAATAATAAGCCTATTCTTTTAATTTTAACTAAAAAAGATCGTGCTGATGAAAAAGAAACTAACAAATGGCTTGAAAAACTCAATCAAGAAAATCCGACAATTACATTAAATGTCACAACAGATTCTGTCAAAAAGATTGTTATACCTAAGATTGAAGAAATGCTTAAAGAGAAAAGAGAAAGAGCTTTAAGAAGGGGAATTCGTAATAAGATTTTAAGAGTAATGGTAGTAGGTATTCCAAATGTTGGAAAATCAACTTTCATTAATCGTTTATCAATGAAAAGCTCTTTAAAAGCCGAAAATAGACCAGGCGTTACTCGCTCTTTATCACTTATTAGATTAAGTGAAGGTATTTCAATTCTTGATACACCGGGTGTTTTATGGCCTAAGTTTTCAGATCCAACAACTGGTGAGAAATTAGCAATTATTGGCTCAATTAGTGATAATGCAATCGATAAAGAAGATTTATGTAAAGCAGCATTATCTTATCTTATTAAAGAATATCCTGAGATGTTGATGAAGAATTATGGCATTACATCTAAAGATGAAGAAGAAGCATTTAATCAAGCAGGCTTATATCGTCATTGGATTAAAGAAGAAGGTCTAGTAGATAATAAACGTTGCGCAGATCTTTTACTTAATGAATTTCGAAATGATGAAAGTTTGTGCATATCTTGGGAGAAAGTGGATGCTTAACGAATATGAAAGACAATATTGGCCATCTTTGGTAGCTGGACTTGATGAAGCTGGAAGAGGGCCTTTATGTGGTCCACTTACGGTAGGAATTGTGGTCTTTCCACCCTTTTATGAAAACGATGAAATTAATGATTCAAAGAAATTAAGTGAAAAGAAAAGAGAAAAGCTATTCGAAGTTATTAAAAATGATGCTTTGTATTATGATATTAAAATTGTAGTTCCTACAGAAATAGATGAATTAAATATCTATAGAGCTACTAAAAAAGCAATGGAAGAATTAGCTAACAAGGCTAAAGCTGAGATAATATTAAGCGATGCTATGCCATTAAATATCAATAAAGAAACAATATCAATTATTAAAGGTGATAGTAAATCAATATCAATTGCTGCAGCATCAATCTTAGCTAAAGTTACTCGTGATCGTATTATGGAAGAATATGACCTAATTTATCCAGAATATGGTTTTAAAAAACATAAAGGATATCCTACCAAAGCACATTTAGAAGCATTAAATAAATATGGGGTATTAGATATCTATCGTAAAACATATGGCCCTGTAAAAGCATTATTAAATCAAGGAAAATAACCTCCTGTTTGTAACAATAAGACAGGAGGCTTTTATTTTGAGAAGAGAAGAACTTATTGCTTTAAGCATTAAATATCAAGGAGAATATCATAAGCTTATTCAAGCAATTCAAAAAGAAGAAAAGATTAAAGGAATACCTTTAGATAATTGTTTAACAATTATGGATGAAGATTATCCTTCGGCCTTTAAGATGCTTAAATATCCACCTTTAGTTATCTATTATGAAGGAGATTTATCTTTATTGAAGAAGAAGATTATTGCTGTAATTGGCTCTAGAAAAGCTTGTGATTATGCCTTAAGAATGACTAAAAAATTGGTTAATCAAAAGGATGAAATTGTGATATCGGGTGTTGCCAAAGGAATAGATGCTTTAGCTCATAAAAGTGCTAAAGAAACCATTGGAATATTAGGCTGTGGCTTAGATGTTTATTATCCCAAAGAGAATAAAGAATTGATTGATAATATCAAAAAGAATCATTTATTACTTAGTGAATATCCTTCATCTTCTCTTCCTTTAGCACATCATTTTCCTTTTAGAAACCGATTAATTATTGCTTTAGCAAGTGAGGTATATATCATGCAGTCAAGTTTTAAAAGTGGCACTATGACCTCGATTAAAGAGGCTTTAGAGCAGGGAAAGGAAGTATATGTTTTGCCATATCGATTAGATGATTTAGAAGGAGAATGCAATAATACTTTGATAGAAGAAGGGGCTAATATTTTAAGAATATAAAAAATGAGGTTGCACTCTTATATAAATAATGATAATAATATTCAATAGTTTAAGTGCGAGGAAAAAGATGAAAAAATTAGTAATTGTGGAGTCACCATCCAAAGCAAAAACAATCGAAAAATACCTTGGTGATGATTATCGTGTTCTTTCTTCTAAAGGACATATTAGAGATCTTGCAATTAAGGGAAAGGGTGGACTAGGTGTAGATGTCGATGACGATTTCAAACCCACATATTCGATTTCTAAAGATAAAAAAGATGTTGTTAAACAATTAAAGAATGAAGCTGCTAAAGCTGAAAAAGTATATCTTGCAACCGATATGGATCGCGAGGGAGAAGCTATTTCTTGGCACCTTGCGGAAGTTCTTGATTTAGATATTAATAGTGAAGATCGTATTGTGTTTAATGAAATTACTAAAAACGCTATCTTAAAGGCTATTGGTGAACCACGCAAGATTGACATGGATTTGGTAAAATCACAAGAAACAAGAAGAATTTTAGACCGTATTATCGGTTTCAAATTATCTAAACTTCTTCAAAAGAAAATTAAATCAAAATCAGCAGGTAGAGTACAGTCAATTGCTCTTAAGATGATTTGTGATCGTGAAAAGGAAATTGAAGCTTTTATTCCTGAAGAATATTGGACAATCAATGCAGAATTTATTAAAGATAATGTGATTTTTCCAGCTCAACTTAGTAAAGTTGCTGGTAAAAAAGCAACTTTGAAAAATGAAGACGAAGCAAAAGATGTCTTAAGTCGAGCAATAGATCCTTTTACGCTTACTTCACTTACTAAAAGTGAAAAGAAAAGAGCTCCTAAGCTACCTTTTACAACTTCAACACTTCAACAAGAAGCAAGTGCGAAATTAAACTTCGGTGCTAAAAAGACTATGATGTTAGCACAGATGTTATATGAAGGTATCGATTTAGGTGATGAAACAGTAGGTCTTATTACTTATATGCGTACTGACTCTACTCGTTTATCGCAAGAATTTGTTGCATCTGCATTCGATAAGATTGTTGATGAATATGGTAAAAATTATAAAGGCTATTATCATATTAAAAATGATGATAATGCTCAAGATGCCCACGAAGCTATTCGTCCAACAAATTTAAAATATACACCTGAAAGTGTAAAAACTTATCTTACAAATGATCAATACAAGCTTTATCGTTTCATCTATTTAAGAGCTTTAGCTTCTTTGATGGCGCCAAGTAAAAATTTAGCAGTAACAGCTAATATCGAAACTAATGATTTAACTTTTACAGCAACAGGTTCAACACTTGTATTTGATGGTTATCTTAAAGTTTATAAAGAATATGATTCATCAAAGGATACTAATCTTCCAGAAATGCAAGAAAACGAAGTTCTTAAGGCTAAAAAGATTGAGCCAATTCAACACTTTAGCGAAGCTCCCTCAAGATATACCGAAGCTAAATTGATTAAAGCTTTAGAAGAAGAAGGGATTGGTCGTCCTTCGACTTATGCCACTATTATTGATACGATTGTTAAAAGAAATTATGTTGAACTTAAAAAAGGTAGCGAAGCTTCAAAAACAAAATATTTCTTCCCAACCGATCAAGGTAAATTAACAACCGAGAAGCTTAATGAATATTTCTCAAGTATTGTAAATGAAAAATATACAGCCAATATGGAAGCTGAGCTTGATGAAATTGCTGAGGCTAAAATTGATTATAAAAAATCATTGCATGATTTCTATGATCGCTTTATGCCTCTTTATGAAAAAGCTGAAGAAGGTATGGAAAAGATTGAGCCTGAAAAAACAGGTGAAATTTGCCCTTTATGTGGTGGTGATTTAGTTATTAGAGTTGGCCGTTTTGGCAAATTTATCTCTTGCGCCAACTTTCCGACTTGCAAATATACTGCTAATCTTGCGAAAGAAAAGAAAGAAGAGCCAGAGCCTATTGGACGAAATTGTCCTGAATGTGGTAAAGAATTGGTTAAACGTAAAAGTCGTTATGGTTCTTATTTCATCGGCTGTTCAGGATATCCAAAATGTCATTATTTAGAAAATATTGAAGGCGAAAAACCTAACTATCGCCGTAAGAAGAAATCGTCATGAGAGTAAATGTTATTGGTGCAGGACTTGCAGGAAGCGAAGCGGCTTATCAATTGGCAAGTCGTGGTATTAAAGTTGATTTATATGAGCAGAAGGGTATCAAAAGACATCCAGCTTTTAATACTGATGATTTTGGTGAACTTGTTTGTTCAAACTCTTTACGCTCCGATAATCCTTTAAATGCGGTTGGTTTATTAAAAAATGAGTGTCGTGCTTTAGATTCGCTTATTTTAAAATGTGCTGATGCTACAAGAGTAGAAGCTGGTTCTTCTTTATCGGTGGACCGTAACGCTTTCTCTAAAATGATTACTGAAACTATTAAAAATCATCATAATATTACATTGCATAATGAAGAAGTGGTTAAGATTCCAAATGAGCCAACTATTATTGCTGCTGGTCCATTACTTGAAGGCCCCTTATTTGAAGATTTAAAGCGTTATACCAATGCTGATTCATTGTATTTCTATGATGCGATTGCTCCAATCATCGAAAAAGATAGTATTGATTTTAATAAAGCTTATTATAAATCACGCTATGATGAAGAAAATGAAGGCGATTATATCAATTGCCCTATGAATAAAGATGAATTCTTCAATTTCTATAATGAACTTATCAATGGCGAAGAAGCTAAAGTTCGTGATATGGATAAAGAGATTTATTTTGAAGGTTGTATGCCTGTTGAAGCAATGGCTAAAAGAGGATTCAAGACTTTAACCTTCGGCCCTTTAAAACCTGTTGGCCTTGAAAAAGATGGCCTTAGACCATATGCTGTTGTTCAACTTAGAAAAGATAATGCGATTGATACTTTATACAATATGGTTGGTTTTCAAACACATTTGACCTATGGTGAACAAAAAAGAATCTTTTCAATGATTCCTGGTTTAGAAAATGCTAAATTCGCAAGATATGGTGTAATGCATCGCAATACATACATCAATTCGCCAAAGCTTTTAACATCACATTATAGTTTTAAAGAGCGTCCTGATTTATTTGTTGCTGGACAATTATCAGGAGTTGAAGGATATGTTGAATCGTGTGCGAGTGGCTTATATGCTGCAACTACTATGTATCAATATCTTTTAAATAAAGAAATTAAAGAATTATCATCTTCCACGATGATGGGAGCTATGGCTGCCTATATTTCTAATCCAACTACTTCTAAGCTTGTTCCAATGAATGCCAACTTTGGTATTTTTAAAGATGCTGAAGTATATAAGAAAAGTGAGCAAAAAGAAAAAAGGGTTGTAGCAGCTTTGAAAGAGATAGAGGAATATAAGGAGTATCTTGATTGTTTGACGAAATAGAAGAGCGTTTTGTGAAATACTTATCTTCTACCAATACTGGATCATCACATACGATTGATGCTTATTTAAGAGATGTTAGTCGTTTTTTGGGATATTTAGAAGAAAAAGGGATTGATGATTTAGCTTTAGTAGGAAAAAATGAGGTATTAGAATATACTGCTCTTTTAAGAACGGGTAAATATTCACGTTCGAAGATATCAAATAGTAGTTATGAGCGTAATTTATCTTCTTTAAGAACTTTTTATCGTTTTTTAAATTTAGTAGGCGAGGCGGATAATAATCCTTTCGCTTTAATTAAAGGCGCTAAAAAAGCTAAAATTTTACCTGATGTTTTAAGTTTTGAAGAAATCTTAAAAATTTTAGAAAGTTTTGATTTAGAAGACCCTAAAGAAATATGCAAAAGAACTATTATTGAAATGATGTATGCTTGTGGTTTACGAGTATCAGAAGTATGTTCTTTAAGACTGATTGATATTGATAAAAATGAACATTCTATTAGGGTTATTGGCAAAGGTAATAAAGAGAGAATTGTTCCTTATTATCCAAATCTAAATGGAATCTTGAATTTATATGAACAAGAATATCGTAAAGAATATGCAAAAAGTGATAATTATTTTGTATCAATAAGAGGAACGGCTTTATCACCACGAACAATACAATTATGGTTAAATGATTGCGGTGAGAAGATAGGCTTAAGATGCCCCTTACATCCGCATATGTTGCGACACTCTTTCGCAACGCATTTATTAAATAACGGAGCGGATTTAAGAATTGTTCAAGAATTATTAGGACATTCAAGTATTTCTACAACTCAAATCTATACCCATCTAACATATGATCGTTTAAAAGAAGCTGTATTAAAAGCTCATCCTCATGCTTCAAGAAAAGATTAGTTAGTTGTAAAAGAAAATTGAAGTGTTTATAATTTATACGCAAGGAGGATTATACATGCCAGTTACTATTGATAAAGACATGTGTATTGGATGCGGTGCTTGCATCGGTGTATGTCCTACACAATCTCTTGATTTTGATGAAGACGGTAAATCAGATTGCAACGAAGAAACATGTGTTGATTGCGGTACATGTGTTGCAACTTGCCCAGTCGAAGCAATTTCACAAAAATAAAAAGCCAAGGTTATCTTGGTTTTTTATCTCTTAAAAGTTTGAATAAGATAAACCGGTGTGAAATTTAGAAATTTATGCCGGTTTTTATTACCAAATATTAACAATTCTTAGTAAAATTATTTATGTGCTTGGAGAAATCATGTTTAGAAAACTTAGAAAAAAAGAAATTAGCTTAGATGCAATTAACAATTTACTTAATAATAGTAAAAGAGCTGTTTTGGCACTTAATGGTGATGATGGTTATCCATATGCCATACCTATTAATTACTATTATGATGAAAATAATCAAAAGATTTATTTTCATGGCTCAAGTCAAGGACATAAAGGAGATTCCTTAAAAAGATCTGATAAAGTATGTTTAACTATTTATGGTAATGATACTTACAAAGATGAGTCATGGGCGCCTTATGTTGAAAGCGTAGTTATTTTTGGTAGATGTCATATGATTGAAACAACTCCTGCTTCTTTAGCTATTTTTGAAAAATTGGTAATGAAATTCTTTCCAAGTAAAGAAATGGCAATTGAAGCGATAAAAAAAGCTCAAAACAATATTCAACTATATGAAATTGATATTGAACATTTAAGTGGTAAAGTAATTCAAGAAAAGTAAGAAAGGCGAAATATGAAAAAGAGTGATAATTATAAACTTCCATCTTTAAAAGATGCTGTTAGACGTAGAAGAGATCCTGAAGCGGAACAAAAAGAAGAATTCTCTCTTCCTTTAGAATGCAAAGATCTAGGTAAAGGTAAAACTTTCTATATTCGCACCCATGGTTGTCAAGCTAATGAGCACGATTCTGAAACAATGAGTGGTATTTTAAAAGAAATGGGCTATGTCGTTGTTGACGAAGCTAAAGATGCTGATTTAATCATTGTAAATACTTGTGCTATTAGACAAAATGCTGAAGAAAAAGTATTTGGTGAATTTGGTGCTTTTATGGAATATAAACGTAAAAATCCAGATTTAATCATTGGTATGTGTGGATGTATGGCACAAGAAGAAAAGACTGTTGAAAGAGTTCTTACAACCTATCCACAAGTTAATTTAATCTTTGGTACTCATAATATCTATCGTTTACCTGAATTATTATATAAAGCTTATCATACTGACCATAAAACAGTAGAAGTTATTAGTGGACAGGCTGAAGTAGTTGAAGGAATGCCAGCTAGTCGTAAAGATAAACATAAAGCTTGGGTACATATTATGTATGGATGTGATAAATTCTGTACTTATTGCATTGTTCCATATACTAGAGGTAAAGAACGCTCAAGAAGAATTGGCGATATTGTAAAAGAAGTAAAGGCTTTAAAAGATGAAGGTTATAAAGAAATATGCCTTTTAGGACAGAATGTTAATGCTTATGGTCTTGATTTAGATATGCAACATGGCTTTGCTGATTTACTTGAGGCTTGTGCTTTAACAGGAATTGAAAGAATTCGTTTTATGACTTCTCATCCACGTAACTTTGATGAAGAGACAATTGATATTATTGCAAAATATCCAAATATTATGCCGCAGATTCATCTTCCGGTACAATCAGGTTCAAGCGCTATTTTAAAGAAAATGAATCGTGGTTATGACCGTGAGCGTTATCTTTCTTTATTTGATGAAATTAAAGCTAAAGTGCCAGGAGCTTGTTTTACAACCGATATTATTGTTGGTTTCCCTAATGAAACAGAAGAGGAGTTTGAAGAAACACTTACTCTTTATGACCATTGTCAATTTGACAATGCTTATACTTTCATTTATTCACCACGTATTGGTACTCCAGCTGCAGCAATGGAAGATGAAATTAGCCAAGAAGAAAAAGAAAAACGTTTACTTCGTTTAAATGAAAAGGTTAAATATTATGCTCATATGCATAATGAAAAATACCAAAATCAGATTGTTGAAGTTCTTGTTGATGGCTTCTCAAAGAAAGATAAGAATGTCTATGCAGGCTATACAAAGGGTGGTAAGCTTGTAAACTTTACAGCTAATCATGCTGAAGTTGGTGAACTTTGTAATGTAAAAATCAATGTCTGTCACTCATTCTCCTTTAATGGTGAAAAAGTAGAAGACTAAACTATAAAAAATAGTGTCTATTTGAAAGCGGACGCTATTTTTTATATAATCAAGAAAGATTATCGGAGGACATAATTCATGCAGAAAGTTCGTATTATGGCTCTTGGTGGGCTTGACGAAGATGGCAAAAACATGACCTTGATCGAGATAGATCAAGATATCTTCATCATTGATTGTGGTTTGAAATATCCTAATAATAGTGAACAATTAGGAATTGAATATATTATTCCAGACTTTTCTTATGTCTTGGAACATAAAGAACAGGTAAAAGGAGTTATCATAACTCATGGCCATGATGATGTTATGGTTGGTTTAAGCTATCTTCTTCATGAAGTGGATTTACCAGTTTACGCAACTCCTCTTACAGCACGTATTTTAAAAAGAGAATTCGAGAAACATGACCTTAAACATAAAAATATTGAAGTTATTAAACGCTCTGATACTTTTAAAATAGCTGGTCATACCATTCATACTTTCCCTGTTATGCAATCAATCGCTGATGGCATAGGGGTATCTTTTGAAACTAAAAATGGTCAGATTATTTATGCATCAGAATGTATGTTTGATTATGGTTTTAATAACTCTTCTTTTGCAATGAATATTTCATCTCTTGCACATTTAAGTGAAAAGAAAGTATTGGCTTTAATGTTGGAATCGGTTGGTGCTAATCGCTTAGGATTTACATCACCTAGCCATCGTATTGCTCCTAGAATTGAAAGATTCTTTGCGGAAAGTGAAGAGCGTATCATCATTTCTTTATATAAGCAAAACTTGTTCCGCATTATTGAAATCCTAGATTTAGCTAAGAAATATCATAAACGTGTTTATTTCGTTGATGAAGATAATCGTCGTATTTTAAAAGATGTTGAAGAATTAGGCTATTATCACATTCCTAAAGATATGTTAGTATCACGTCGTGATTTTAATAATACATTAGATAATATTGTTATTATTGTTTCGGGATCTGGTAATGAAGTATTCCGTCATATGAACCGCATAGCTCTTGGAGATGATCGCGAAATTGAATTATTTGAAAGTGATCAAATTATTATTGCTTCTCCTATTGTTCCTGGTACTGAAAAAGAAGCTGGGAATATGGAAAATGATCTCTATGTAGCTAATCATAAAGTTTATAAAATTGGTGCCAAAGAAGCATTATCAATGCATGCAAGTAGCGAAGATATCAAGATGTTAATTTCTATGTTCCATCCTGATTATTACATTCCAGTTAAAGGTAATTACTCACGTCTTTTAGCTAATGCTGAACTTGCTAATCATATTGGTTATCGTCCAGATCGCATTATTATTCTTGATAATGGTCAATTTGCTACATTTGAAGATGGTCGTTTAGCTTCAACAAGTGAAACGATTGAACTAAATGAAATGCTTATTGATGGCAAAGATAAATTAGATTTAACAGGTATGGTATTAAGAGACCGTGAAACATTATCTACTGATGGTGCCATTGTTTTAGGTGTTATTTTAAATTTTGAAACTAAAGAATTGATTGGCGGACCTGATATTCAAAGTCGTGGTGTTATCTATTTAAAAGATGCTGATTATATTCTTGAAGAAGTAAGCAAGATTTTATGTGAAACGATTGAAACAGCAGTTAAAGAAGATCGTTATGACAATATGAAAGTTCGTGTTGAAGCTAAAGAAAAAATTTCAAAATATATCTTCAAACAAACTGGTAAGAAACCAATGATTTTACCTGCTATCGTTGAAATTAACGAGGCTAAGCATTAATGGCGAAAAAGAAAAAGAAGAGAAACATCTCTAAAACTAATATATGGGTTGTGGTAGGGATTATTTTCCTATGGACAATTCTTTTAGTTGTATCTTATTTAAGATGGGGCATTGTAGGAATTATTTTAGATAACCTTTTACGTTATCTTTTTGGTATTTATTATTTAGCAGTAATGATTGTTGCTTTGTTATATTATGCATATTATGCTGCTTTTAAAAAATATCATGAATTACCCTCATCTTTTTTAGCTGGGCTCTTTTTAATTGCATTAGCTATTTTAACTTATGAAGGTTTATATCAAGAAGGAGTTGAAAGCTTTAAAGAGCTTGGAAGATATATTACATCTTGTTTTATGCATTTATTAGATCATGAAATATATGCTTATAAAGCTGGTATTTTCGGTTTCTTTATTTATGTTTTGCTTAAAACCTTATTTGAAAAGACTTTTGTAACTATCTTTACTTATTTATTATTTATAGCTGGTATTGCTTTGATGATTCCTTTTAGTTTCTATAGTTCAGTTGGTAATAAAGCTAAAGAGAATTATAAGAGAACCAAAGAAAAACAACACATTGAAAAAGCAACTCGTAAAGCATCTTTTATTGATATTGCTGATAAAAACGAGATAGTTACCAAGCAGATTTTTGACGTTAAGCCTAAAAAAGAAATAAAACAAGTTAGAGAAACTATCGGTATTAAAGAAAATACAAACGAAACTAAAGAAGTAATGGCTGATAATGTTTATTTAAAAGATGGTAGTTATAAATTACCGCCATTATCACTTTTAAATGATGCTCCACAAAGAAAAGGCAATATTAATCGTAACTCAGCTGAAGTAAAAGGTAAAAAGATTATTGAAATTCTTGATAGTTTTAATATCCCTGCTGAATTAATCAATATTTATATTGGACCTTCATTAACTAAATTTGAAATTAAACCAGATCCTACAATTAAAGTAAGTTCTATTTTATCAATTAAGAATGATATTATGATGGGCTTAGCTGCTAAAGATATTTATATTGAGGCACCAATTCCCGGAAGAAGTGCTGTCGGTATTGAGATACCTAATGTTGAGCCAACAACTGTTTATCTTAAAGATATGTTTGGTGGTATTAGCCAAATAAATAATCCCTTATTATTTGTTTTAGGTAAGGATTTTATGGGTCGAGATGTCAATTGCGAGCTTAATAAAATGCCTCACTTATTAATCGCTGGTGCTACCGGTTCTGGTAAATCAGTATGTATCAATACAATTATCATGTCTTTAATTATGCGTAACCATCCAGATGATGTGAAATTGGTATTAGTAGATCCTAAAAAAGTAGAATTTACTCCATATCATGATATTCCACATCTTTTATGGCCTGTTATTACAGATGCTACTTTAGCTGCTCAATTATTAGATCGCATTGTTGGCATTATGGAAGAAAGATATGATGTTTTCGCATCATGTGGTGTTCGTAAGATTGATGATTATAATCGCTTTGTAGCGGAACATAATCGTACATATAAAGAAGAAAATAAGCTTAATAAAATGCCATATATTGTAGTTATTATCGATGAATTAGCTGATATGATGGCAGTAGCTGGCAAAGAAGTAAACTTTGCAATACAACGTATTACACAGCTTGCGAGAGCTTGTGGTATTCATCTTATTGTCGCTACACAAAGACCAAGTACTGATGTTATTACAGGTGTTATCAAAGCTAATATTCCATCACGTATTGCTTTTGCAGTAGCTTCTAATATAGACTCACGTACTATTATTGATCGTGTAGGAGCTGAAAGATTATTGGGTAATGGTGATATGCTTTATGCACCGCAAGGCGAAAGGGCACCGATAAGATTACAAGGTGTTTATGTTAGAGATGATGAAATTAAAAGAGTTACTGAATTCTTAAAGAAACAAGCAACTCCGGCATATGATGATGCTTATTTCTCCTTGAAAAACCAACCAAAGGGTGATGGTATTGCTAAAGAAGAAAATGATGATCCTTTATTCCCACAGATTATAGAATATATTAAAGAATCACAGAAAGCCTCTACATCATTATTTCAACGTCGTTTTGGCATCGGTTATAATCGTGCTTCTAGAATTATCGATTCACTTGAAGAGATGGGTTATATTGGCCCTAATAATGGTTCTAAAGCTCGAGAGGTATATCTTAAGAAAGAAGAAAAAGAAGAAGATGAATAGTCTTCTTCTTTTTTAATCTAGTTTATCTAAGGCTTTAAATTTATCTTTATCAATAATATAATTGCCTTTATTAAATTTAATTACACCTGTTTTACTAAAAAGTTGTTGACGATAGTTTTCAAAATTATTGCCTTTAATTTCTAATTCAATATTTTCTTTACAATATGCTTTTAATTCTTGTGATTTAAATTCTTTGATATTATTTTTTAATTTATTTTCAATAAAATCATAAATTGCAATGTAAACAGCTCTTCTAACATTTACTTTTTTAACTTTGCTCTTTTTATTATAGTTTTGTAATTCGATTGGTAAGATAAAGCCACTATCTTGCATATCTTGATATAACAGTTTAATTAAATAAGCTCTTTTTGATTTTTTAGTACATAAGTAATCAATAACATCCTGATCGTTTTCTTTATTTGGTTTTTGAGGATCGTATTTAATAAGTTTTAAATTAATACTTCTTCTTTTGGCTCCAGATTGTTCATAGATTCTCTCGTATGCACTATCTTCGATATAAGGATTAGCCATTTCTTTTCTAATTAATTTAACAATATAAGGCTTAATAGAAGGCAATGAATCAATATAATAAATTAAATCGCCTTCATAATTGATATTAAGGGGGGATAGAATAGCTGAAGTTTTTATTCTTTTCGTAATTAGTACTAGCTTCAGTTCTTTTTCTACGCTCTTCTTCTGTAACATTTGGATTGTAAGTAGTTGCATTCTCTTTTTTGCTTCGATAATCATTAAGATTACGATTTAGTAATTTTGTTTCAATATCTTTTTCTTTCATATCTTTTCTCCTTTTAGGGTATACATTGTTATACCTTATTTTTAAAAATTTTGGCGTTTTTGAAGAAAAGATAAAAGAAAAGAGGATTTTATCGTCCCCTTATTAGTTTTATTCGATTGTAATCTTGTTAGAAGAAACTTCTTTATTTGTATCTTTCTTTAAGACACAAATTGTTAAGACACCACCATCATATTTAGCCTTAATGTCTTCATAAGTAACTGCATTGCCAACATAGAAGCTACGAGACATTGTACCATAGTATCTTTCCTGTCTAATGAGTTTACCACTCTTGTTTTCTTCGTCTTCTTTTAAGCCTTTAGAAGCGGTTACACTAAGATAGCCATCATTTAATTCGACTGTGATATCTTCTTTCTTGAAACCAGGAAGATCAATAATAACATCATAATGGTCATCATGTTCCTTGATATCAGTTAACATTTCTTGTCCCGATCTCTTACCATAGAGCTTATGGCTGACTTCATTATTTAAACCATTAAAATCATCGAATAAATCGTCGAATGTAGAGTTTGTAAATAGTCTTGGTAACATAGTTTATTCCTCCTTTTGAATCATCGTTTCATCATAGATGTAACTATGTATAAGGGGAAAGGTTTCTAAGTTATTGGCTTTAGCCTATTTCCTTTACACTTATGTTATATTACTTCTTATTAGCAGTGTCAAGTATAGAGTGCTAAAAAATTAAACTTTTTAATAAAAAATGTTACACTATAAAACACAAATAAATAAGAGGTGAAAAAATGAAATTAGAACCGATTATTGATAGCTTGTTGGAACAAGACTTATATAAATTTTCTATGGGACAGGCTATTTATCACCAATTCTCTGATTATAAAACAACTTGGGCTTTTAAATGTCGTGATGAAGATATTTATTTTACGAAAGAGATGGTCAATGAAATAAAGGAACAAATTCAACATTATTGTTCTTTATATTTTAAAGAGGATGAATTAAATTATTTAGATTCTATTAAATGGTTAAAAGGCTCATATATTGATTTTTTAAAGATGTGGCATCCTTCTTATGAAGACTTCTTAATTACTAATGATGATAAATGTGGCTTAAAGATTGAAACTTATGGTACTTGGTTAAATACTTCAATGTATGAAGTACCTACTTTAGCTATTGTTTCAGAAGTATATTTTAGAATGAAATATGATTATAAATATTTATTAGATTCATACAAAGAAAAACTAAATAATAAGATTAATAAATTAAAAGATGGTACTTATGATTTCTTATTCTCAGAATTCGGTTTAAGAAGAAGACTATCAAAAGAAGCTCAAGAATTATTAATTCAAGAATTAAGCAATAACAATTATTTAAAGGCTACTTTTGTAGGAACTAGCAATGTTTATTTAGCTAAGAAATATCATTTATTACCTGTTGGTACGATGGCTCATGAATGGATAATGTGTGTAGGACAAGGTAATCATAAACATAATCCTGCTTATTCTAATTGGTATGCATTAGATGCATGGGTTAAAGAATATGGTATCTTAAATGGTATTGCTTTAACAGATACCATTGGCACTCGTTGTTTCTTAAATGATTTTAAATTAATTTATGCAACCTTATTTAGTGGAGTAAGACACGATTCTGGCGATCCTTATTTATGGGGTGAAGAGATGCTTAATCATTACCAAAGCTTAGGCATTAATCCTTTAAGTAAGACTTTATTATTTTCAGATTCTTTAGACTTTGAAAGAGCGCAAGCTTTAAATAATCGTTTTAAAGAAAGAATTAAAGTGGCTTTTGGAATTGGTACTTATTTGTCCAATGACAGTGATATTAAAGCTCTAAATATTGTCATGAAACCAATAAGATGTAATGGTACTGATGTTGTGAAAATTTCGGATAGTGAAGGTAAGTTAAATGGTAAAAGTGCCGAATACCTTGATTATCTAAACAGATGCATTACTTGGCGATTAAATAATGAAAGGTAATTATGTATAAATTTGAAGCTTTAAAAGAAAAAGATAAGATTGTTTCATGGATTAAAGAATTCTTTGAAATAAATGGTAAAGGATGTAATGCAATAATAGGTATATCCGGTGGTAAGGATTCAAGCGTTGTTGCAGCTTTATGCAAAGAAGCTTTAGGTAAAGAGCGTGTTATTGGTGTTTTGTTGCCAAATGGAATTCAAGAAGATATTGATATGGCTAATCTTTTAATAAAACACTTAGATATTAGAAGTATTAATGTGAATATTAAAGATACATATCTTACTTTATTAAATAGTATCGAAAATGCGACATCAAAGACTGATTTTGAATTAAGTCAACAAACAATTATTAATCTCTCGCCACGTCTTAGAATGACAATTCTTTATGCTTTATCACAATCATTAAATGGTAGAGTTGCTAATACTTGCAATTTATCAGAAGATTGGGTTGGCTATGCTACAAGATATGGTGATAGTGCTGGTGATTTCGCACCTATATCTTCTTATACAGTTCAAGAAGTAAAAGAAATTGGTCGTGTTTTAGGTTTACCTGATATTTTAGTTGATAAAGTTCCATCCGATGGTTTATGTGGCAAAACTGATGAAGATAATCTTGGTTTTAGTTATGAAATATTAGATAAGTATTTACGTGAAGGAACAATTGAAGACTTAAAGATTAAAAAAATAATTGATCATAAACATCTAATAAATAAGTTTAAATTAGAAGCTATGCCTTGTTGCGATAGCGGTTTAGAGGTTTTAGCTGATGAATAACATTGCTTTATATTGTGGCTCATTTTCACCACTTCATAATGGCCATATCAAGATAATCAATGAAGTTCTTAAGCAATGTTTAGTTGATAAAGTTATCGTTGTAGCTACTTTTGATTATTGGAATAAAAAGATAAGCATTCCTTATGAAGTAAGGCTTAAATGTCTTAAGACAATAGAGAATGAGAATATTATTATTGATGATGATATTAATGATAGTAAATCTTCTAGTACTTATGAATTATTAAAAAAATTAGAAAAGAAATATCCTGACTGTCAATTTAAATTAGTTTTAGGAGCTGATAATTTAGCTTCATTCTCTTTGTGGATTAACTATAAATATCTATTAGAACATTATCCCTTTATTATTATGAAAAGAAATGATTATGATATTGAATCTAAAATGAAGGAATTAAATAAAAAAGTTTATGTGATATTGGATTGTGAACAATACGATGTTTCTTCAACTTTTATCAGAAATAATATTAATAATCATTTATTGATTAAAGATTTATTGCCAGAGGAAGTATTAAAGATTTTAAAAGCGAATTAAAAGAGGGCTAGGATACTGAGGTTGACATAAACCTTAAATAAGGCTATTATCTTAATGTTGTCAAATTGGAGGTTTAGCTCAGTTGGGAGAGCATCTGCCTTACAAGCAGAGGGTCAGCGGTTCGAGCCCGTTAACCTCCAC
>CAKUWO010000003.1 GCA_934699415.1 uncultured Erysipelotrichaceae bacterium | reverse complement strand
CGATGAAGAAGAAGCATGCAAACTACTCAAAACCAGATGTCCAGTATTAGCTGCTCTTAATGCAACTCCGGCTGCTTTTTCATCACGAATTTCACCAATCATCAAAATATCAGGGTCGTGTCTTAATATCTGTCTTAAGCCTTCATCAAAGTCAAAAGCCAAAGCATCATTGATTTCTAGTTGCATATATTCATCTTGATAAACTTCAATAGGATCTTCTAAGGTATAGATCTTTTTGTGCTCAACTGTTTTTAATAATGAATATAGACTAGTTGTTTTACCAGATCCTGTAGGTCCAGTAAATAGTATTAGACCATTTTTCTTTTCTAATAGTGATTTGAATTTTTGATTTTGGGAAGGGAAAAGAGATAATTTAGAACCATTACAATTTAAATTTTTATTTAGAATTCTAATTACACCACTAGCACTATTTAAAGTATTAATTGTCGCAAAGCGCAAAGAGAGATAATTATCATCCACTAACATCTCAAATTGTCCTGTTTCTGGTAGAGTTAAAGTTCCAACATCTAAATTTGATAAATAGCGCAGGTAATATAATAATTTCTTATCTTCAGCTTGAGACTTAACTCTTTTCATGAGTGATGCAATACGCATTTCTATTACAACATCCCCCTTTCTATCAGTGATATGGATATCACTTGCACCTTCTTTTAAAGCGTATCGCAAAAGCTCTTCTAATCTCTTTTCCACTTTTCCATCCTCAACTACATTATTGGAAAGCGAATAATTAATTCCTAAATTATTTTTAAATAAATAAAAAGACTAAGATTACTTAGTCTAATATCGGTGTTGATAGCAGGATTTGAACCCGCATTAGCTTAAAGCTGTTCTACCATTTGAACTATATCATCATCAAGGCACTCTTATTAAGTGCCTTGTAAAGGAGGGGGTTAAAAATGAAAACTTTTTAACCAAGGTGATAAATGAGGAAACACAATAAACCTTTTTATCACCCAAAATATGACTATTCAACCACTATTATGATAGTTGAATAAATAGCTATGCATTGAAACTAAGAAGAAAGAAAGAATAAAATAAAGTTTCAATGCTTAACACTACAATATTATTTTACCTTATTTCATTAAAAATTGGTGGTTATAGGAAGAAATATTTTAAAAGAACTGAAATAATAAAAAAGACCACTTATTAAGTGATCTATCTTTAAACAAAAATAAGCCCCTTAGGCTTATTTTTTCTCCTTATGAAGAGTCATCTTCTTACATCTTGAACAATACTTTTTAACTTCCAATTTTTCAGGCTGTTTCTTCTTGTTTCTTGTGCTGATGTAATTTTCTTCGCCACATTCGGAGCACTTGAGTGTAATATCGTCTCTCATTTTTACATCCTCCTTCAGTAAATGCTATCAAATTCTAGCATAATAGGATTTAAAAATCAATGAATATGTATTTACTTACTGGCGGTATTAACGATTTTTCTACGGTTTTGATATTCACATATCTTTTTATCGCTATTCCATATCCATCCTTTGCCTAATACTTCATCACAACTTATAACACCATCACAATTCTTATCATTCAAATCACAATATTTAGTATCCTCTTTTTCAAATATCGCTTCTAAGATAATCTTTTCATGATGAGTATATGGATATAATGTCTTAAACATTTCATTATCCCTTTTCCATCCTTTAAAGATATAACCTTCCTTAGTTGCTTCTTTAAAGCTTATTTCATCTTCAATAGTATAAGAAGTTGGATTATCGGGATCATTAATACCATCATTTAATAGATATTCTATTGGATAAGATAATGGCTTGTAGCTTGCAGTAAAGCTTTTCTCACCACTAGATCCTACAGGAATATCATTGCCCTCTTCCCATTTAATAAAGCGATAATATGGTTTGGTAGCTTCTTTAATTACAATATGATCTTCAATAGTATAAGTATTAGGATTATCTATATGATTTTCGCCACCATTTAATTCATATTTAATAGGATAATTAATAACCTTATATCGTGCTTCCACATAGTCATCATAATCACCAAAAGTATAGCTATTATCAATCACTTTACCATAATGCGCTTCCCAAGTATCAAAATCATAACCCAACATTGTAGGCGTATTAATATCTACGATATCATCTTCTTTTCCTTCAATAATTCTCTCACCCTCATATTCACCACCTTTAGGATCTATTGTTAGAATATGGCTTTTATTGATTAAACCAAACGAATCAAAGAATAAAGTGAAATACATTGTGCCATCACCACCTGTTTTATAATTACCCGAGCCAGTAAATCCAACAAGTAATTTAATCTCATCTTTCCCTTTAACATCAAAACAAGCTTTCACATTATGGTTTCTTTTGCTGGCATAATATACTTCTCTTCCGTATTCATTAGCTGAAGTATAGAATTCCTCATCCATTACAATATAGGTTGGTAAATCAGGATCATATGCTGAAATATACTCATTCGTAGTCTCTTCATGAGTTAACCCGTCTGCTCCAAACATAATGTGTTCAAAGATGGTATTTAAAGCTAATCTATCCCCGTTTACTTTATTATTTGAAGTATCAACATTGGCATAAAAACGGATCGTAATTGCTGTTTGTTTAGCATTTTCTAAATAAATCGCAAAAGGTTTGCCCATGCATAAATATTTAAAATCCCAGCCGGTATCGCTATATAATCTTTCAAATATTAGTTCCACACCAATTTTTTCATCTAAATAACTACCCCAATGTGGTATCCATAATTTAAATTTATTATCATTACTTATAACACGTTTATCTTGTCTTTGGTTTACATCGCCTTCAAATAATAGATGATCAACTACCATCATATAAATATTTCTTTTCGTGTTCATCAACACCTTCACCTTCTCTAAAAGCAGATGAATCGATGCCTAAACCATCATAAGTTTTAATAAGTGACATTAGTTCAACTGAGCTACTGTCTTCATACATCTTCTTCATTTCGATATATCTAATCCAGTCTTCTTCTTCGCATTCGTCATAGAAATAACTGCGATTAGCTTCATCTTTTAAGAACTCTTCTAATTCCTCGTATTCATAATTGTCTAAATAATAAGCTATCTTCTCTTTCCTATCATCTTCTTCAGCCATTAAAGGCATTGTGGTACATAATAAAAAACCACATAATACAATTAAGATTTTTTTCATTTCTTTCCCTCCAACTATATTTTTGAAAGAAGAAAATTAAAATCCTTGTTTATGTGGTTATTTTTTTATTTTTTATGATAGAAAATAATAGCTGCAAAAGGTGCTAAATTCATCTTAATAGTATAAGGAAGATTATGTTTTGATTTCTTTTTTGCTCGTAAAGCTTTAGGATTGGTAAAACCACAACCATTATAAATATCTTCTTCAGAATTAATAATTTCTTTATACCAACCATAATATGGCACGCCTATTTCGTAATCTTGATAACTTATAGGCATCATATTTAGAATGATTACACATACTTCTTTCTCATTTTCACGATAATATGAATAGACTGATTGTTTATTGTTATCGGCATCAATCCAATGAAAATAATTAGGATTATAATCACCATCTGATAATGCTTCTTTTTCTAAATATAATTTCGATAAAGCTTTAAAGTAATTATTAAAGGCATCATGAATTGGATAATCTAATAAGAAATAATCACTTTCTTTTTGTTCATCAAATTCTCTAAATTGTGCTATTTCATTACCCATAAAATTTAATTTCTTGCCAGGATGGGTAAACATATACATCATAAGATTACGATATAAAGCGAACTTTTCTTCATATGTACCAAACATCTTATCAATTATTGTTTTCTTACCATGTACTACCTCATCATGACTTAAAGGTAATAAAAATTTTTCTCTATAGAAATAAAACATCGAAAAATTGATTAAATTATGATGATATTTACGATATTCATGGTCCATTGCATAATATTTTAAGGTATCATTCATCCAACCTAAATCCCATTTATAATCAAAACCAAGTGCTCCATCATTTACTTTACCTGTTACTTTTGGATAGTCAGATGAATCTTCAGCAATCAATAAAGCTTTAGGATATCTTTCTTTCAACATATAGTTACATCTTTTAATAAAAGAAATACCTTCTTCATTAAACCCCTTATCTTTATTACCACCATGGTATATAAAATGACTTACCGCATCAAAGCGTAATCCATCGATATGATAACGGTCCAAAAAGAAAGAAGCACTACTCATAAGAAAAGAAATAACTGCCGGATTATAAAGGTTGAAATAATAAGAACCCCATTCACTTCTTTGAAGATGTTTTTCAGGATATTCATATAACGCTTGACCATCATAATTACATAATGCGAATTCATCACTTACAAAATGGGCATACACTACATCTAATATCACACCAATATTATTTTTATGTAATTCATTAACTAAATCCATAAAGTCATAAGGTGTACCATAACGTGATGTCACTCCATAAAAGCCACTAGCTTGATAACCCCACGAACCATCAAAAGGATGCTCAAAAACAGGCATAAATTCCACAAAGTTAAAATGATTAGCTAAACAATAAGGGATTAATTTCTCTTTAATTTCTCTAAAAGTAGCTAATTCGCGATCCTTTGTAAATGAATTGAAATATAATTCATAAATATTAATAGCTTCATCATCATATGATTCTTTTTTATTTTTTAAATATTCTTGATCATCAAATTCAAAATAATCTAAATCATACATACATGATGCATTAGCTGGTCTTCTTTCAAAACAATAGCTATAGGGATCTATCTTATCTAAATAATGATTATCATTGGTATAAATGCGATAGCGATAACTATATATTGGTTTAAGACCTTCTATTTCTATTTGATAGATTCCTCTTTCATCAATCTTATCTAAAGGATATTCTTTATCCCATTCATCAAAAGAAGATATTAAAGCTACTTTATATGCATGTGGTGCATAAACACAAAAAGATACTCCCTTTTCCGTTACATGAGAGCCAAATAATTTATAAGCATTTAATTCTTCACCTTTAAAGAATGCATCAAATTTCATTTGTTAACTCCTGATAAATCTTTTCGTACTCTTTAGCACTATTTTTAAAAGAAGAATCATAACGCATAGCTTCTTTTTGCAGTTTTAAATAAACTTTAGGATGATTATAATATGTGTCAATCGCATATTTTAAAACAGTCATAAAGCTTTCATCATTAGGCCATTTAAAAGAGAAACCATTACCACTTAAATCATGGCAATTATATGGAATTACACTCTCTTTTAATCCTCCAACCTCTCTTACCAAAGCTAAAGTGCCATAACGCATAGCAATCATATTGGCAATACCACAAGGCTCATCAAGTGAAGGCATTAAGAATAGATCACATCCCGCATATATCCTTTTAGCCATATCTTCATCTACTTGAGAGATGTAAATGCTATCTTGAGGATATTTCAAAGCCATATTAAGAAAACTATATTCATATTTTGTTTCACCTTTGCCAAGCACCACTAGTTCTACATTATTGGCTAATATTTCATCTATATTATGAATGATTAAATCTAAACCTTTTAAATAACTAAGTCTTGAAACAATACCAAGAATCATCTTATTTTCATTTAGATTAAATTCTTTAACTAAATTCTCTTTTGCTTTTCTTTTACCTTTAACTATCGTCTTAATACCATAATTAAATGGCTCATTTTTAGGATTAAAGTTATCAATATCAATACCATTTCTAATACCGATATAATCATCTTTGCGATATTCTAAAACCCCTTTTAAACCACTATTATCATTCTTTAAGCTTTCATCACGATATGATGGTGAAACAGTTACAATCTTATCAGCTAAACAAATACCTATCTTTAATAAATTGATATGATCATCTTTTCTTAATAAACCATTATCATAATATTTATAATCTAGCTTAAAAATATCATATAAAGACTTATCATAATCTCCCTGATAATTTAGATTATGTATTGTAAATAGATGTTTAATATTTTTAAATGAATTATTTAAATCACGTAACTTAGTATAGGCAATAATTAAAGATGTATGATAATCATTGCTATGAATAATATCAGGGATATCGTGGCTTTTAGCCATATAAGTCAACAGTGCTTCAGCATAAAAGGCATAACGTAAAAGGTCATCATTGTAGCCATATAAATCTTTACGATCTAAATAAGTCTTATTACTCAAGAAATAGATATCTTTAGTAGCATCTTGATATAGTTTTACTTCTTCTTTATGTTTATTAAAATCAACGACAAAAGAATCTATTTCATTAAAAGAAAAGTTCTTTTTATTAATCTTATTACTAAAAGGCAAGAATATCTTTACTTTAATATCATCACTAAAGGAAAAAGGAAGAATGGCCGAAACATCCGCCAGTCCTCCTGTTTTCATATATGGTAAGGCTTCAAAAGTAAGATAGAAGACCTTTTTCATTAAATCTTTTCATCCCTTCTGACATAAAGAGGACTATCTTCACTACCCTTTATGTCTTTAACAAGTGAAATAGATGCATAACGATCTACAACAGCATAAGAAATATGTACTCCATCGCCAATAATAGAATCTGGTAATAAAACACAATGATCTACAACTGCACCTTTACCAATCTTAGTATCACGACCAATAATGGAATTTTTTACTTCACCATGTATTAAACAACCATTTCCTACAAGCGAAGATATCGCTTTGCCTTCTCCTTCATATAAAGTAGGACAAGTATCATTAGTTTTGGTATAAATAGGCCATTTAGGTGAAATGATACTGGAGAAATTATCCATCTTACGCAATTCAATCTGACTCTTAAAATATGCTTTAAGAGTATTCATACAAGCTACATAACCATGATGTGGGAAAGCACCGACTTTTAAATTTTCACATTGATCATCTAAGATATCTTTAAACCAATAAAGAGAACTTGTTTGTTGAGCTTTAGTAATTAATTCTAAGAATAATTTGCGCGATAGAATAGCACATTCAAGCCATAAATCACGATGCTTATATTTACCATTATTCAATACTAAATGTTCAACATAACCTTCATCATCGAACTTTAAAGTTGTGCATAATTCAAAAGCTTTATTGGCATTAGAAATGCTTTGATAAAGTAATGAAATATCATTACCACTTTCAATATGTTTATTTAATAACTCATCAAAGTCCTGAATAAAAATAAAATGTGATGGTGCTACAATTACATATTCTTCTTTTTTATTTTCAATAAACTTACGGTTAGCTATAAAGCTTGCAATATCAGTATTATAAATCGGATTCTCAAACACTTTCTCACCTGTAAGCATTAAGATGTGTCCTCTTTTATTGTTGATATTGTAACTGGTTGATGTTACATGCTCAACTGTAGATCTTGGATGATTTTTAATATAAACCTGAATATCATTAATACCTGAATTAGTAAAATTAGAAATCATGAAATCAAGAACACGATAACGACCTAAAAATGATGCTGCTGAAATTGGACGATATTCTTCTAAACCATTTGCATAAACACTTGATGGTTCAAAGTTTAAGATACCTAATGCCTTCATGCCTTCATCTCCTTAATAAGTTTATCTGTTACCAGTAATACTTCATCTTTGCCATCTAATTTCATACCGGAAGGAATAACTACATCATCCATCACTAGACATTTATTTAAGCTTGCATTCTTTTCTACCTTAACATTATTCATTAAGACTGTATCTTTTATTAAAGCACCTTCTTTAACTTCAACATTTGAGAAAATAACCGAATGGTCTAAAGTACCATTAATATAAGTGCCTTGAGTAATATATGCTTCTTTAATATTAGCTGCTTCACCAATACATTGTGGTGGCAATAAAGCATCTTCGGTATAAATCTTCCAGCTTGGATCTGATAAATCTAATTCTGCATGCGAATCCAATAAATCCATATTTGATTGCCATAAAGATTCAATCGTTCCAACATCTTTCCAATAACCATTAAAACGATAAGCATGAAGCTTTAAACCTTCTTTAAGATAAGTTGGGATAATATCTTTACCAAAGTCGTGACTTGAATTTTCATCTTTACTATCAGCAACTAAATGACGTCTTAATTCACGATAATTAAAAATATAAATGCCCATTGAAGCTAAATCTGATTTAGGCTCTTTAGGTTTCTCTTCAAATGATGTAATCGTTCCATCTTCATCAGTATTCATAATGCCAAAACGACTAGCTTCTTTCTTTGGTACTTGAATAACCGCAATCGAAGCTGAAGCGCCAGTTTTGATATGTTCTTTAAGCATCTTTTCATAATTCATCTTATAGATATGATCACCTGAAAGAATTAAGACATATTCAGCCTTATTTTGGTCAAGGAAATCAATATTTTGAGCAATTGCATTAGCTGTACCTTCATAAACATCAAAGTCAGCGTCTTCTTTTTCTCTTGGCGGCAAGACAAAAACACCACCATCAATCATATTGAGTCCCCAGAGATGTTCTTTTGCAACATATGAACTTAATAAAATAGATTCATATTGTACTAAAACACCAACTGTTGAAATATTAGAGTTAGCACAGTTTGATAAAGCGAAGTCAATAATGCGATATTTACCGCCAAAATGAACTGCCGGTTTAGCTACTTTTTTAGTTAAATCATAAAGACGTGAGCCACGACCACCAGCTAGGATCATTGCTACCATATTGTTCTGTGACATAATATCCCTCTCTTTTAATTAATTATAAACCTTATTAGGTAAGCCTTGTGACAATAAAAGAATATGGACCAATAATAAGCGCTTCTTTGCCCTCCTCATTTTTTATACCTTCATTATATATAATGATTTCTTTTTGATGATATGGATAGGTTAGAGTATATTCACTATTATTTAAATAGACTTTAAGATTATTGATTTGAAAGATAAATACTTCATAATAATATTCAAAACTAATTCTAGGATTAGCTAAATGAAAAGCTTCTTCTTGTTTATAAAAGCTTATCAATTCTTTAATATCATTTACTAAATCGATCTCTTTAACCATACGATACCAATCTAGTTTATTGATACTATCATCAAGATTATAGCTATTATCATAGCCCTTTTTAGTACGCATAAATTCTTCTCCGGCATGAATAAAAGGAATGCCAGGAGTAAATAATATTAAAGCGAACGACATTTTAATGAGCTTTCTGATAACATCATCTGGATAATTAAAAAGTTTTAAAAAGTCATAGAAAGTATGATTATCATGACATTCAAGATAATTAATTGATTGTCTCGGGCCTAAAGATAATGCACTTGTAATGGCTCTACTAGCTTTATATATATCACCATCACCGCTTAGATAAGCTCTTTTAATTTCGCCATAATCTAATCCTTTAATAAGATCCCTAAATTCACCATTAAAGAAAGCATAATCTTTTAACTTATCAGCATTATCAATGGTTCCACTCTCGATTAATGCTTCGCTCATCTTCCAACCTTCACCATATAAAAGAAAATCATTTTTATAAGCTAGGGTTTCTTCTTTTACTTTATTGAGGAAATCAAGATCTAGTAAACCCATTAAATCAAAACGTAAACCATCAATATCATATAGCTCAATATATCTTTTAATCATTAGGTTAAAATAAGCACTCACAAATGAATTTTCAGTTGCGATTTCATTGCCACAATAACTACCATCAGCCAATATGTCATCTTGATAGCGAAAAAATAAGCTTGGTAATATTTTATTTAAATCAAATAAAGAATCTTTATAAACATGGTTAAAAACAACATCTAAGCATACTTTAATTCCTTTTTGATGTAAGAAATTAATAACACTTCTAAATTCATTAATAGCTGCATAGGGATTATTCTTCTCTTCAACATATAATTCATTAAGCACATTATAAGCTAATGGATTATAACCCCAGTTATAAGGCTCTTTATACTTCTTATCAGTACCATAAAAGTCAAATATAGGCATTAATTGTAAGTGGGTTATACCTAAATTAGTTAAATAATCAATGCCAATTGCTTCGTCTTTTAATTTCTTATCACTTTCTAATAAAGCTTTAAAAGATATTGGATAATTAAATAATTCTTTTTGTGATGAGAAATCCCTTACTGATAATTCATAAATAATGATATCTTCTTTTCTTACTTCTTTAGTTTTAATCTTTTGTTTATTTAATTTGTTAAGATTTATGATAATTGATTCTTCTTCATTTATAGCATAACTAAAAGGATCCTTAACCTTAATAACTTCATCATTACGATATAAAAGATAATAATAACTATAACATTCTAAATCACCTTTAACTTCAATATAATAAGTACCATTATTATTTATTGGCTGATATCTTTGATTATTAATAACTAATTCTAAATTATCTGATAAAGGTGCATAGAAATTAAAAATAGTATGGTCACGATGATAAAAGGACCCTAAATGATTAATATCAAAAGGAAAATATTTAAAGAAAGCTTCATCTTTATAAATGAAACGATATTCAATTCTTTCTTCTTTGCCATCAATAAATAATTGATATTTTTTATTGGGATTATAAGAGAAATAAAGATGATTATCTTTTAATTTATAAGTAATATTAAAACCATTTTCTAATAAAAGAAGCTCTTTAATATTAGTATTAGTAATTGTTAAATGATTAAAAGAATCTAAATAATAACTCATCTTATTTTATTTAAATGCCAAATATCAGCAACATAATCTTCAATTGTACGATCACTTGAAAAATATGGTGATTTTGCAATATTAATTAGACACTTACTAGCGAAAGAAGCTTTATCATTATAAATTTCATATACCTTTCGATGAGCATCTTTATATGCTTTAAAATCAGCTAAAATAAAATATTCATCATTACGTATTAGAAACTCATTTGCAATATCTAAGAAATCGTTTTTATCCCTTGAGAAAGTACCATCAATTAAAGAATTAATAATTGCTTTAATTTCAGGATCTCTTTCATAATAATCACGTGCTCTATAATTAGCTCTTAAAGCTTCAACCTCATCACTCTTTAAACCGAAGATAACAATATTATCGTCACCTACTAAATCTCTAATTTCAACATTAGCACCATCTAAAGTGCCTAGAGTTAAAGCACCATTCATCATGAATTTCATATTACCTGTACCTGATGCCTCTTTGCCAGCTAAAGATATCTGTTCTGATACATCAGCAGCATTCATAAGTACTTCTGATACCGTAACACGATAATTAGGAATAAAGACAACATTGATATATTTATTTACTTCTTCATCATTTCGAATGGTTTCAGCTACACAATTGATTAATTTAATAACTTTCTTGGCAAAATAATAACCACTAGCAGCTTTAGCTGAGAAGATAAAAGTCGTCTTAGTCATTTCAAAACTAGGATCTTCTTTAATTTTTAAATACAGTGAAATAACATAGAAAATATCTAGCAATTGTCTTTTATAAGCATGTAATCTTTTCGCAATGACATCATACATTGAATTAGGATCTAAATCGATATCATACTCTTTCTTTAAAAATAAAGCTAATTTTTCTTTACGAGCTTTCTTAACTTCTAAGAATGCATCAATATATTCTTTTTCATAAGCATGTTTCTCTAGTTCTTTTAAGACATTTAAATCTCTTAAAGGATTCGCTATTTTATTGCTAATCATTTCTTTTAATTCAGGATTAGTATATAAGAAGAAACGACGTGGTGTAATACCATTAGTCTTATTATTAAATTTCTTTGGATATAATAAATAAAATTTACGGAAAACATCTTTTTCTAGAATCGATGTATGTAACTTAGCAACCCCATTTACAGAAAAAGAACCAATAATCGATAAGTTAGCCATATGAATATGGTTATTCTGAATAATAGCTGTACTTTCCAAAAAATCTTGATCATATCCCAAAGATAAAACATAGCGGGCATATTGATGATTAAGTTCTTCAATAATCATATAAATACGTGGTAAAAGCCGCTTAATATAATCAAGATTCCATTTTTCAAGTGCTTCAGCCATAACAGTATGATTGGTATAAGCAAAAGTCTTTTTAACAATCTTAAAAGCATCATCCCAGGTATAACCATTCTCATCCATTAATAAACGCATAAGTTCTGGTATCGCCAAAGCAGGATGGGTATCGTTTAATTGGATAACATGTTTAGCTGCAAAGTTATCTAAAGTGCCATAACGTTGTTTATGTTCCAAAACAATTCTTTGTAAGCCTGCTGATACAAAGAAATATTCTTGTTTAATACGTAAGATTTTACCACCTTCAGTAGAATCATCAGGATATACATTAAGACACATATCTTCAACTTTAGCCATATATTCCCTAACATTAGTATTAGCTGGAATATCGCTTGTTGGCTCAGCTGACCACATTCTTAAATTATTAACTGTTTTAGTATCTTGGCCCAAAAGAGGCATATCAAAAGGAACAGCTCTTACCGTTTCAGGATTAATTAGATGGAAAGTTAAATCGCCTTTTTCATCAACCCCTACCTGTACTTCACCATAATAATGAACATCAACTGCTTCATCCGGTTTTCTTGTTTCTAAAGGGTTACCAATTGATAACCAGTTATCAGGCATTTCTACCTGTTCATTATTGATAATAACCTGTTTAAATAATCCATAACGATAACGAATAGTATTACCATTACCCGGATAATCCAATGTAGCTAAAGAGTCCATAAAACAAGCAGCTAATCTTCCTAAGCCACCATTACCTAAACCAGGATCTTTTTCTAGTTCAATCAATTCATTTAAATCAATATTTAATTCTTTTAAAACATCTTCAACCATTTCATAAACACCTAAATGATGAAGATTATTAGCAAGCATTCTACCTAATAAGAATTCTAAAGAAAAATAATGCAATTCTTTAGCTTCTTGTTTAGCAATTCTACTTTTAGTCTCATTAGCATAAATATTTGCTTCTGAGCGAATAAGTTTCTGCAAAACAATGTATTTCTTAGTGTTACTAGCACTCTCAACCGTATCACCATAAGATGATAATAGTTTTGAGATAAAGCGCTCCTTAAATACTTCAGGGCTATCAAAATACATGAACATACCTACCTTTATAGTTACAACTTCTATTATAGACGATAATCTAGATTCTATGGGTTATAATAAAAACATGAAAAGATTAGAAACTAGAGCTGTTAAAGTTGGTAATATCCAAATTGGTGGTCAAAATAAAGTCATTATTCAGTCAATGACCAATACTAAAACACATAATGTTGAAGAAACTGTTAAGCAAATTCTTTCTTTAGAAAAAGCAGGATGTGAGGTGGTTAGAGTTGCTATTTTAGAAAAGAAGGATGCTGAAGCTATTAAAGAAATTAAAAAACAAATACATATTCCTCTTGTCGCTGATATTCATTTCAATCCTGATTTCGCTATTGAAGCACTTAAAAATGGGATTGATAAGATTCGTTTAAACCCAGGAAATATTGAAAACGAAGATAAAATCAAGGAAATTGTTAATTTAGCTAAATTACGTAATGTACCAATTAGAATTGGTATTAATAGTGGCTCATTAAATCATAAATATACCCATTCTATTGATGCCATGATGGAAAGCGCTAAAGACCATTTAAGAATTCTAGAAGAACTTGATTATCATAATATTGTCTTATCTTTTAAATCATCAGATGCGAAAGAAACTATTGAAGCATATCGTAAAGCTAGTACCATCTTCCCATATCCTTTACATCTTGGTGTAACTGAAGCTGGTCCTTTAATTGATTCAACAATTAAATCTTCTTTCGCCTTAGGTACTTTATTAAATGAAGGTATTGGGGATACGATGCGTATTTCAATATCCGATGATCCTGTAAAAGAAATTGAAGTAGCTAAGAAATTGCTTAAAACAGTAGGTTTAAGAAAAGATGTTCCAACATTAATCTCTTGTCCTACTTGTGGTCGTATTCAATATGACATGTTGCCAATTGTTGAAGAGATTGAAAAATATCTTGAAACAGTTTCCAAAGACATTAAAGTGGCTATTATGGGTTGTGCTGTTAATGGCCCAGGAGAAGCTAAAGCTGCTGATATTGGTGTAGCCGGTGGCAAAGACGCTGCTATCTTCTTTAGACATGGTAAGATTGAAAGAACTATTCCTCAAGAAAAGATTGTTGAAGTATTAAAAGAAGAAATCGATAAATTCTAATAACATGTAAAAAGCAGGATTGCTCCTGCTTTTTATTTAGAATCTTGTTCCTCCACCACCATGAGTACTTCCACTACTTGATGTATGAGTACTACTTGAAGATGAGCTAGATGAACTATGACTTTCAGTTCTAACTTTTGTCTTTGTGGTACTACGTCTTAAGAAAATATCACGGCTACCGAATGGTCTTAAGTTAAATGATTCATCATCACGATAATCATCAGCCTCATTTTTCTCTCTAATTGTTTTTAAAGCTGATTTATTAATAATTAAACGAATAATAGCTACTATTAAGCCAAAACCTAAAGATCCTAAAATACCATGGTATATAGCATCCTTTTTCTGTCTAACAGGATCATTTTGATAGGCTACATAATCATCATATTCATCAAAGCGTACTTTTGCATCTTCGATGAAATGAGCTACGGCACCACTATAATCTTCATTTCTAAGATATGGTACAAGATCCCCTGTTACTTCAGAAATAATCTTATCGGTAAAAGCATTTATTGCACGCCCTTTTGTGGAAAGATATGCAATGCCTGTCTTTTCTCCCTCTCCATCCATTAAAAGAAGGAATAAGACTCCATCACCATTCTCTCCCCTACCATATCCGTTATAATCGAAGAAATCATCGGCGATAACCATTGCTTCTTGTTCATCAGCATAACCATCAGATGAATATGCAACATATACCACAACATCAGCATTGATTTCATCTGATAAATCGGCTAATTCTTCTTGAAATCTTGTTGTTTCTTCACTTGTAAGTAGACCTGTTTCATCGATAATATAAGCTTTTTCAGCATATGTTTTAACTGGCAAAATGCATAATAAGACAAATGCCAGAATAATCATTATTTTCTTCTTCATTTATTTCACCAACCAAATATATAGTGTTACAAGTAAGGCTGTAACAAATGATGTTGAAAGGAAGGTCTTGAAGAATAAGCCTATCGCAAGTCCGGTATCAGCAGGTAAATCACCGATAAATTTACCCGTTTGAGCATTCATTGCAAAGATATAATCTTTGCCTTTGTAATGAGTATTTAAAATCCAAACCGGAAGTAAGGCATAATGCGCATTACCATTCTTTGTACGAACAGAAGAAGTTGCAACATTGACCATTTCATAATTAACAGTTGTTTCTTTAAAAGCATCTACTGTAGATCTAACAATACGTCTATTAGCATCACTTTCAGTTTCATCTATTTCTTTAGAATATTTTTCAGCTTGATAACCAGCAATATATGCTGTATTGAAATCAACTGCTTCCTTAATATCATATGGCTCAATTGATTGCATCAAGACATCATCAATCTTAACTGAAGCATCTACTGGAACTTTTTCAAAAGATAAACTTCCAGATCTTACTAAAAGATAATGATCAGTCTCCGTAACCATATAATCCCCATCACGATGGGATCTAGTTTTAATAGCAGTAAATGTGACATCAGCATCAACATCAGCATCATACAACCAGAAAGGTACATAAATACCCTTAATTTCATCAATATGATTTTCATCAAGGAAGTTATGAGGAACAATTTTCTTACTTTTTACATGAGATATATATTTCTCTTTAGCTTCTTTTTTATTGTATTTAAAAGGAATAAAGAGATCTGGTTTTAAAACACCTGTAACTTTACCAGTATTTACAATGGCATTACCACAATATGGGCAACTTGAAGAAATATCATCTTTTTCTTGCAATATTTCGCCACCGCATGATTTACAAGTAAAAACGGAGAGATTATCGTTATCAGAGAAGGTTTCATCTTCTCTGTTCCAAGTAAGATCATCTTCCTGATTTTTACACTTGGCATAACTTTCAGCATCCTCTACTTCAAATGTTGAGTCACATGATGTGCATTTCATCTTCTGCAAAGAAGAATCAAATGTTAATTGACCACCACAATTTGGACAAGGATATTCTTTGATTTCAGGCATTAAAAACTATAATTGTTTGCCACATGATGGGCAGAACTTGGAACCTGCCGATACTTCTTTACCACATTCCGGGCAGAAAGAAGATTTCTTTGGTTTTCCGCACTCACTGCAGAATTTACCAGTATTTCCACTATGACCACATTCACATGTCCAACCAGCATCAGGAGTTGGAGTAGAAGTAGCAGCTACAAAGTCAGTAGCTTTTGCACCACCAAAACCAGAAGCCATATTAAGGCCTACAAAACCACCCATTGCACCATTAGGGTTATTAGCAGCATCTTTCATAGCTTGAATCTGAGCTTCAACAAGGCCACCTTTAGCCATGTTGTTATCGGTATAGATAGCTTGCTTCTGAGCATCTCTAATGATTTGTTCATATTCTTCGCTTAAGGTAATTGGATTTAAAGCGATAGATACTACTTCAATTCCTCTTAGTTTAGTCCACTTTTCACTTAAGACAGTATTTACTGCTACTGTAAGTTCTTCAACATGTGCTGGAAGTTCACTTGGTCTAATACCTAGCTTAGCGATTTCAGCTAAAGCAGGTTGTAAAGAAGAAATGAATTCAGTCTTTAATTGACCATCAAGTTCGTTCTTGTCATAACTTGTTGTAACGTTACCGGCAATATTTTCATAGAAAGCAATTGGGTTAGCGATGCGGTAAGAATAAATACCATTGCAACGTAATGTAACATCGAGATCTAAGTTAACACGAGCATCAACTACACGGAATGATACAGGAGATGGAGTACCAAATTTATTATCAACGATTTCTTTGGTATTGATGTAATAAACACGTTGATCTTGAGGAATTTCACCACCATATGTGAAACGGCTCTTGAACTGTTCAACAATGTTGCCGAAAGCATCTCCAAGATTAGAAGTAAAGATAGATGGTTCTGCTTTTGAATCGAAAGTATATACACCAGGTTCTGATGATACACTGTAGACTTTTCCTTGCTCAGTCAGGATAACACACTGGCCATCAGCAACAACAACACCAGATCCATTGGTAATAACGTTGTCGCTACCACTATTTCCTGATAAGAAGGAACCTTTTCCTTTTCTCTCACCCTTAACCATTAATGTGTCATTGGAAAGAGAACTGCATACAAAGTACTCTTTGTATTGATCAGCTAAAGTTGTGCTTAATGCGGATGCTGCAGTTTTAATAAGTCCCATATTATTTACCTCACTTTTTCTTTATTTAATTATAACAGAAATAAAGAGTGATAAAAAAAGAGCTAATGCTCTTTAATGTAAAATAAATTGTAATTATCATAATATCGCTCTTCTTCATAAATACTAGTAATCAATAACTTCTTTTGGTTATCAATAACTACTTCTTTTTCATTAGGCAAAGACGCGATATAAGCAAATGTCAAAGCAAAACTAACAATAATAGCCAATATATAAAGAATTGTTAAAAGAAAGATTATGACTCTCTTTTTCTTATGGCATAAAGTAGTCCAAATATTGGTAAAGAAGATAATAAAAGCAATTAAAAAGCTAATTGTTAAGACAAAAGCTATTCTTGGCCGAGGGATATAATTATTAAGTACAGCATATCCTTCAATTATAAAAGTTATTAAGCAAGTTAATAAAAGATAATATAAACCATAATTTTTACGCATATCCCTATTTTAACATGTGACTATTTAATTTCTGCATATCATCAACAAGATATAAATCACAAGTATATAAAAGGGCATAAGGCATAAAAATAAGTGTTACAAGGGAGAAGCATCTAATTCTTGCATCGTTCAACATGATCATTTCTGGGAAAAATAAAGCACTACAATAAAAGAAAAATGTTAAAGCATACCAAGTTAATACCTCTTTGACGCCTTCTAGATAAATATAAGTAAAGAAAAGAGTCATGTTAATAGAAATAAGCAAAATGAATAAATTGGAAAAAGTTAAGTTTATAAAGATAAATAATATTTTATTAAGGATAAATAATAATAAAGAGATAATAAAAGTCTTATGATATTTCTTTAATTTAAGTTCCTTTAATAACCATAAATCTAAAATAAGCATAATGATAATACCAGCTAAACTCTCTTCTGCTAATACAAAACCCCAAGCTAATAAGATACCAAATTGGTTACGATTCTCTGTTTCATACATATCATTCACCTCGTCTTAATTTTAGCTTTAAATGCTTACTTTTGAGGTGTTATTTATGCCCTTAACCTAAGGCTACATCAAGAACCATCATCAAGCTAAAACCAAAAGCAAAAGCAACTGTTCCAAGATTACTATGTTCACCATTAGACATCTCAGGAATTAATTCTTCAACCACTACATAAAGCATTGCTCCGGCTGCAAAACTTAAGAAATATGGTAATGTTTCTATAACATATTTTGTGATCAAAAGAGTTGTAATCGCTCCTAGAGCTTCAACAACGCCCGAAAAGACACCTTCTAAAAATGCTTTGTTTTTAGATTCACCAAGTGCTTTTAAAGGCATCGAAATAATGGCACCTTCAGGAAAGTTTTGAATTGCAATACCAAGTGATAATGCTAAAGCACTAGCAGCTGTTATTTCACTACTACCACTAAGCATTCCTGCATACATAACTCCTACTGCCATCCCTTCAGGGATATTGTGAATCGTAACAGCTAAAACCATCATTGTAGTCTTTTTAAATTTGCTTTTTAATCCTTCAGCTTTTTCACTTCCCACATGAAGATGAGGAACAATGCTGTCTAATAATAATAGAAATAAAATTCCTAGCCAAAAACCAATAAAAGCAGGTAAAAATGATAATTTTCCTAAACTTTCACTTTGTTCTATTGCAGGTATTAATAAACTCCAAATTGATGCTGCAACCATTACACCAGCAGCAAAACCAGCAAGCGCTCTTTCAACCATTTTGTTCAATTCATTTTTCATAAAATAGACACAAGCTGAACCAAGAGCAGTTCCCATAAAAGGAATCAATATCCCCATAAATGTTTCCATAGTTATCCTCCTTATATGTTAGTTATAACTAACATAATATACTATAATGATTGTTAGTTTCTTTCAAGAATAATGCCTTCTAGATTTAGGCCCTATTTATGCCCTTATTGTTATATAGTTATGTTATGAATAATCGTGAAAGAATATTTAATATTTTAACTATCTTAAGAAAATATAGCGATGAAGACCATGAATTAGCTACTTCCGATATCTTAGCTTATTTAAAAGAAGATAATTATCGCAAAGTAATCAATCAAGACTTAAAAGCAATTGAAGAAGCTTTTCCAGAATATCATTTAAATTATCATCATAAACATGGTTATTCTTTATCAGAAGCCCCTTTTTCAATTAGTGAGATAAAGATTTTAATTGATGCATTGGATAATTTAAAAAGTATTGATGATAAACATTTAAATAAATTAATTACAAAGCTTTATTCTTTTATCTCTATTTATCAAATGGAAGTAATTGAAAGTTTAAGATTATTAAACAATCATGAAGATAATCATTTTTTCTATCATTATGAGACATTACTTAAAGCTTATTCTAAGAAGGAGAGTGTTTTAATCTTAAGAAAAAGACACAATCAAGAAGAAGAAATTATTCCTCTTTTCTTTGAAAGAAATAGAGATCATTATTATTTACTTTTTACTTATCCTAATAAGAAGAAAATCTACCGCTTAAATTTTAATAATATTATCGATGTTAAATCAAGTGAAAAGAAAGTAATTTCTGATATTAGTAAGGAAGATATTAAAGCCAATATCATTGAAGCTAGTGACGCTTATCATCTTGGCAATAAAACCACTATTTTCTTAGCAATTAAAAATAATGATATTAAACAATATCTTAAAGATGATTTCCCTTCTATTAAATTCTATAAAAAAGAAGCATCAATCGATGCCTCTTTAAATAATCGTTTCTTTGCTAAAATATTTGCTTATAAAAATGATATTGAAATCTTATCACCATTAAGCGCTAAAGAAGAATATCTTAAATATCTTAAAGAAGTATATGACTCTTACCTTAATGACGAGCTAACATCTCACTAACAGTAATAATTTGATAACCCTCAGATATCCAATATGGGATTAAGGTTTCCATCGCATCAGCTGTCGCTTCGACAATGTCATGAAAAAGAATTAATGTATCATCTCTTAATTGTGGGATAACATTATCAATGATTCCTTGTTTATCTCTAATACGCCAATCCAAAGAGTCAACATTCCATAGTACTGCTGTCATACCAACAGCTTCTTCCATCGAAGGATAGAATGCTCCATATGGTGGTCTAAATAATTTCATTTCATAACCAAAATAATTCTTTAAATCATTATATGGTATCTTAACTTCTTCAATCATTTCTGCGGTATCTAGCTTTGTTAAATCAGCATGTGATTGAGTATGAGATCCATATTCATTGCCTTTGCTTACCGATTCTTTAATCAAAGCTAATTGTTTCTCACCAAGACGGTTGCCCAAGATAAAGAAAGTAGCATTCGCATTATATTTTTCTAATAAATTAATAATTTTCTCGCTTGTTTCAAGACGTGGTCCATCATCAAATGTTAAGCAGATATATTTTTGATTTGGATCTATATATCGTGGTTTTTGGTATGCAACATCACTTGCCCCAAAATTAATCCCGGTAGCTTTTTCTAAATATGATAAAGGCATCGATACATCGATATCATATTTTGTGAAATTAATGATAGCTTCATCTTTGTTAAGACTTTTAAAATGATAACTTAAATCCGTATTTTCATAAGTTGAAGGATCTAATGCTTCTTTCCTTTTATCTTTTTTTAAACTATAAAATAAATAATCACGAAGAATATTACTATCACCATCACGTTTATTATCAGGGAAGATAAAATCACTATCATCTTTATTAAGTAAGTAAGTAGTACCATTTTCATAGCTTACTTCATAATAATCACCTTTAATAGTTTTGGCATAATCAATGATTGTTCTCTCGTTTATGCCATCGCACATCATTTTAGCTTTTTCTTTAGCACTACTAGAATTTTTAGGATAGAATACTAAACAACTCTTTTGACGATATGATGCTGCATTATCATTAATACTCTTTACACCCCAAAATAAAGATCCACTAAATAATTTATATGCAAATGAGCATATTGCTAAAACCAAAATAATATATAAAGCATAACGTATTTCTTTACGTAAACGTCTTCTACCTTTTTTCTTTTTAACCATTTTCTATTTGCCCCTTATATGCTCAGTCTATGATTATTTATAATTAATGTCAAAAAATTTAATTATTGATAACAAGGATATAAAAAGCCAATGCCTAAACATCAGCTTTAAGTAATAATTTCTTCAACATTTATGCTTCTTTTATCTTTTTTTGATGATAAATAATCCAAAGTACCAATTGGACAAGAAGTGTAATTGTCCAAGATACTGGATAACAAATATAAATCGATTCCAGTGTTTGATAAAGTGGGAATACTTTAGCAATCCATAATAAACGCGTACCACAGATGCCAAGAATCATTAAGATGGTAGGTAATGTTGAATAACCCATACCACGCATAGAGTTTACAAAGACATCCAATATACCGTTAAGAATTAAAAATAATGCAATATAGAATAAACGAATCATACCAATATCAATTACTGCTTGTTCGTCAGTATATAAGCTTAAAAGAACTGGTCCAAAATACCATGCCAAGAATCCCATTAATAAGGCACTTAAAGAATCAAGTACTAAAGTCACTAACATAATGTCTTTAATACGTTCTTTTCTTCCGGCACCAATATTTTGCGAAGTGAAAGTAATCGTTGCTTGCGAGAAAGCCTGCATACCGATATAGACAAATCCTTCAACATTAGCTCCAGCTGAATTTCCAGCAACAATAGATGAAGAATTGAAAGAATTAATACTAGATTGAATAACAACATTGCTTAATGCAAATACCATGCCTTGAATTCCTGCAGGAACACCAATGCGAATAATTTCCAAAGCAATATCTTTATTAAAAGACACTTCTCTTATATTTAATGCTGTTTCATCATTAGATTTGCTTAATGCTTTCCACACAAGGAAAGCTGATAAAGTTTCAGAAATAACAGTTGCAATTCCAACTCCAGCTACCGACATATCAAAGACAATAACAAAGACCATATTTAAAACAAGGTTTAAGATGCCTGATACAATCATGAAATAAAGTGGTCTTTTGGTATCACCTTTAGATCTTAAAATAGCTGATCCAAAGTTATAGATCAATGATGGTAAAACACCAACGAAATAAATACGCATATATAAAGAAGCTAAGTCAATAATGTCTTCAGGTGTCAACATTATTTCAAGCAACATTTTAGAAGTTGCTAAGCCAAAGAAAGTAAGAGCTAAACCAGATACAATAGCTAACCAAATTGATGTATGAACAGCTTTCTTAATTTCTGATGTCTTTCTTGAACCATATAGACTTGCAATAACAACATTAGTGCCAACAGCCAAACCATTAAATAAAGCTGTTAAAAGATAACATAAAGAGCCAGTAGCGCCAACAGCTGCTAAAGCTGCTTCCCCGGCATATTTACCAGCAACAATAGTATCAGCAGCATTGAACATAACTTGTAAGAAGTTAGTTACCATTAATGGAATTGCAAAGTTAATAACATTCGGGAATAAAGGGCCTTCGATCATATCAATAGTTACTTCTCTTCTTTTACGAAATGCCCTCATTGCTATCCCCTCCTTGACAGTATGAATCTATTATATGTTTAATTTTTCGAAATAAAAGAGGATATTTTCATCTTCTTACATTTATTTACATTTGTTACAAATATAAAAGAGAATTGCTTCTCTTTCTTAATTTTAATTATTTATTAAATATAAAACATCATAGTAATGTAGTGACATAAACTTCCAAGAAGGATAAAGATATGGAAGAGTTCATGGTTACCAAATCCTGTTTCGGCTTCATTTTTGAAGAATGGTTTTTTAATTGCATAAATAATGCCACCAACCGAATAGAAGATACCACCAAGAAGTAGCCAATAAAAACCATTGCCTAGCAAATGATATAATTCACCAATTTTGCCAATGCATACCCATCCCATAAAGATATAAAGAATGGAAGATACATATCTAGGGCAGAATACCCAGAATAATTTAAAGATGATACCAGCAATTGCGATGCCCCAAACAACCATCAATAAACGCAAACCTTCTGTTTTATCTAAAACGCTAAGACAAATAGGAGTATAACTACCAGCAATTAGGATGAATACTGAGCAATGATCTATTTTCTTAAGAATGCGATTGCCTTTATCACTAATATTGAATGCATGATATGAAGCACTTGCACCATATAAGACAATCATACTAGTCATAAAGATTAATAAACCACAAATTGTTCTGAAATCTTTGCCAACATATACCGCATGTCCTATTAAAAATGGTGTTGCAAATACGCTTAATATGCAACCAATAAAATGTGTTAAAGAACTATAATAATCTTTAACAATAAATGTACTATTTTTGTTCATAGTTCTATGTATCCTTTCATCGGTTTTTCATAAACCTATTATAAGATATCTAACTAAATATAGCAATATATTGTTCCATTTTTAACCATTTAAAAAGAACCTTAGAGGTTCTTAATTATGTATAAATATACGATCTAAAGATGGTTTTAAAGCTTTAACCATTACCGGAATTACAAGTCCTGCCAAGATAATTTCCAAAATCCCATTAGTGCTTAAAACAATAATGATAGCAGTTTTAACACTTGCCCCAGCTACGCTTTGGTATTCTTTGCCAAAGAATAAAGCAATCATACCAAGTACTAATAAAGTATGTAATAAAGTATTAAAGATAGCACTAATTGATGAAGCTAAAATAGTATTATCAAACTTATCATTAATTAATTTATAGATAAAACAAGGAAGAATACCAAGCAACATTCGAGGTACAAAAGCAATCACTAAGCTAAAGAAATTACCGCTTACTGCTCCGCTACTATAAAAAGGAGAGAAACAAAAGGCAGTTATATCAGGATTAAAAGTTGCTGTTAACATGCTAGTCATGCCAAATACAAATCCTGTAAGTAAACCTGTTTTATAACCCAATAAAATCGAAGCTAAGATAACTGGAAGATGCATTGTAGTAATAGCTGTTGCACCTACTCTAATATAACCAAGTGGTGTTAAAGACATAACTATTTCTATCGCTATAAAAAAAGCAGCTAATGTGAGCTGTTGAATTTTATTCTTTTTAGAATTCATATTGCCTCCTTAAAAATGCCTAGACTATTATAACAATTTAATCTTCTTTTCTAACAAAGAAAATAAAACCAAAGTAAGTATTATAAAGGTGTAGTATCACTACACCTTTATAATTTTATTTAATCGATATGGTACTTATAAGATGCTATAAATGGTAAACAAATAACTATTTCATTATTATACATTAGTTTAATTTCGTTTAATTCTTCATCGCCATCTAGGAAACATCCTAATTTATTAAAACAGAATTTGCCTTCAGGAATATCATCACCATCAAAATATAAGACAATTTCATCACTAAGAGTACAATAATCAGCCTCAGGAATTGTAATTAAGAACTGACTATCTTTTTTCTTATATTTCCAGATCAATTTATATCCTTCTGTTAATTTATTAATTTCAATTTCTTGTTCTTCAGCATCTTCTGTGCAATATATTAATTGTTGAATAAAATCAAATTCAGCTTCATCGCCTTTAACATGATTGATGTTGTTTTTAATTCCATTGATTGCTTTTTTGATACAATCATAAACTACATTGTCGCCATAATAATCTTTATCTAATCTTTTTTTAATGGCATATTCAGCTTGTAAATAATATCCATAAGCTTTTATAGGATCTATTTTTTCATATAGATTACCCTTGCGTAAAGCGATATCGCTGAATTTATTATCACAATGATGGCAGAAGGCTTTTGTAGAGTATCTATAAAGTTCATCGATGATTTTTTCATATGTTTTCATACTCTTCATAACACCCTTACCATCTTTATACATATCCGCTAATTTATATGACGATTCATAAAGATGATGAATATAGCCATAAGTAAAACATTTAAAAGCTTTTTCATATTCTGGATTAGAATTATTGCATCTACCATAATAATAGATATAACCTAAGCTATTGGCATATTCTGGATTTTCTGTTAATTCAAATAATCTAATAAGAGAATCTCTACTTGTATACCAATCACAAGGATAAACAAGAGAATCTCCATAAGTTAAATAAGCTTTAGCTTCTAAAGCATTGACATTATCCTTTGTAATTAAATCTTCGATATATTTTCTGAATAAAATAAGCTCTTCATCTTTTACATCGTCATTATTTTTGATTCTCTGATGAATGATATAGATATAGATGTTTTTAATATCATCGTTAAACTCCCATTCAATATAAGGTTTACTCTTATTGGCTTTATAAGTTTCAATAATTTCTAAATAATAATCATATATCGTCTCTTCAACCATTCCTGTATCAATTGAATTCAATATAAGTGATGAAATAGCATCTTCATCATAAAATAATCCGACATCATTATATTCTCGATATAATTTAATAACGTCTTCTTCCACCAAAGAATTAATTACGTTAACCCATTTGTTTATAAAATCAACAATATTGATATCTTTTTCTTTAGCAATTCTGATAGCATTTTCAATATCATCTAATCTTAGATAATATTCTTCTACAAATTCAGCATTAGCTAAATCATCGATATCATCACAAATTTTTTCAAATCGAGCAATCTTTTTAAGTTCTTCTTCACTATAAAATAAGCAATCTTCTTTTTTTCTCTTTAAATATTCAATGGCTTCAAACATTATTTTTGGTACATTAAATCTTCCTTCATCTGGATCTATAAGAATTCCATTGATTTCATCTGTTTCTTCCACCATCTTCATTAATTCAATAAATGGTATAGAAAGATAATGTCCATCTTCTTCGTATTCAGAATACACTGGAAGATAATCCGAATCATCTTCATAAGTCACTAATTCTGCTCCATTAACAACCAATGACTTATACTTGTTTATAGCTTCTTCATCTTTTTTCATAAAAGCATTCATATATTTAGAAAATGAATCTATATTAAATAAGCTATTATTTATTTTTACAGCAACTTTGCTATCAATAATTGCTTCTACAACTAAATGTAAATTAGTTCCATGATATTCTTTACCTTTTAAAGATACTTGGCTATTATGTAAGCTGATAGCATTTTTAAGGGCATTTTTGCCATTAGTAATCATCGTGCGATTATCTTTTAATGCGAAAGCTTTTTCGTTTGTACAAAAACATTCATCTTCATATACTTGATAATCAAAGACAATAATATCTCCTTGATGTAGATTTATAAATAATGGTTCAGATAATAATTTACCTTTTAAAAGAGAATCATGCATCCCTTCAATTCTCACCCAACATGATTCAACTTCAAAAGCATCCTTAGAAAAACCCACAAGAACATCGTCTGGAAAATCTTTATCACGTGAATCATCTATTTCTTTAATTTCACGTGTTTTTAGAATATTATCATTAGGCTCATATATTTTTAAGGTTGCAATTTTGTGTTGATAATCATCTAAAGGATAATCAACAATCGTAAATTCTTCATCTTTAATGTTATCGATACGAATCTTAATTGATCTTTCGTCATTTGGCTTAAAGAATTGATATTGATTATCTTTTAATAAACCACAAGCTAATACTTCAAAAGTAATGCCCGCTTCATGGTCTATATAACAATAAGTTAAGATATGAGTCGCTTCTAAGTTGCCTTCAAATCTTTCGACTAAAGACGAGTAACCATCAATCGGTAATACAATGAGCTTGTGCTCAATATCTCTAAAAGTGATATCTTGATATTTCATTTCACTTCTCCTTTTCACTTTCAATTAGTTCACAAATTAAATTTTCTTGGGATACAAATAAAACTCTACATAATGTTTCTTCTGCCATCTTATCATATAATCTTCCAGCTGAATAAGTACCTCGATATACCGTATGTATGGAATTAGCGACATAACCACATTTGTAACAATCTAGATTAAAAGCTAATATGGCTTCATCATCATAAGGATTATCATGTTGCTTAATTAGTTTTAAAGTATCATTAGGCTTAATTCTCTTTATATTATCAAAGCCATAAAGATGAGTTATTGTAAAATAGATGTTGTTATTCATAGATACTCCTTTTTATAAGTTACTTTAATCTTAGCTTAGCAGTGGTACAAAAAATACGCCATGCTTGTTATAATTTGAATGGGAGATAATAAAATGGCTATTAAAAAACATAGTGCTTTTGCCCTGCTTGATATATTGATTAAATATACTGATGAAAATCATTTGTTAACAGCAAGAGAAATTATCAACATCTTAGAAAAACAATATGATTTAACCATTGAAAGAAGAACTTTATATTCTAATATTGAAATCTTAGAACAAGCCGGTTACAAGATTTCTAAATACGAAGATAATGGTAAAGGTTATTTTTTAGAAGAAAAACAATTTGATAAAGCTGAAATTCTTTTATTATGCAATGCTTTACACGCTTCGCATTTTATCTCTGAAAAACAAAGTAATGATTTAATCAACAAGTTGCTTGCAACTTTAAGCAAATATGAAGCAAATGAATTTACCAAAAATATCTATCTTCCAAATCTTGCTAAAATAACTAATAAAGAATTACTTTATAATATTTCTTTAATATCTGAAGCGATAAGAGATGAAAAGATGCTCCAATTTGTTTATACCAAATATGATGCTAATAAAAAGCTTGTAAATAGAAGAGATGAACCCTATATTGTCGAGGCACGTTACATCGTTTATAACAACACTAAAGCTTATTTAATTGCTACAAGTCCTAAACATAATGGTTTTATTCACTTCCGAATAGATCGTATTATTAAAGCTACCATCACAGAAGAAAGAAGTACTAAATTAGCAAGATATAATGACCCTTATGAATATGCTAAAGATAAATTATTTATGTATGGTGGCAATACCATTCATGTATCTTTCTTATGTGATGAAAGAGTTTTAGATATGATGATTGATATTTTTGGTAAAGAAATATCAATCACTAAAACCAACGATAATAAATTTATCTTAGATACTCGAACAAGCAAAAAAGGAGCTAAACTCTTAGCTCAACAGTATTTAGATTCAATTAAAATAATCGAGCCAATTGAACTTAAAAATGAATTTATAGCTGAACTTAATAAAGCTCTTACAAACTATCAAATAGATAATTAAGATAAAAAATAGCTGTTTTTTAAACAACTATTTAATTATTTCTTTAAATAAATCAATTGCAACCGGGATTATATCATCATCAAATTGATAATCATCATGATGTAAACTTGGACATTTTCCCATACCTACAAAGAAAAACATGCATGGGGCAAATTTCTTATAGAAGCCAAAATCTTCACTTGCTCTAATAGGTTCTGCTAATTCTTTAATTGTTAAACCACAATCTTTTAGTTTATTAAGTGTTTCTTTAACTAAGTTAGGATCAGCATAGTTTTCATCAAAACGATCAAATTCTTCAATCTTTACTTCAAACTTTCCTTTTAAAGCTTTAAAATAATTGACGACATATTCCTCTAATATTGATAATTCTTTTTCTTTAGCAGCTCTTAAAGTTAAAGATATTTCACCATTTGCTGGTGATATACCAAAGTTTAAACTACCGACAGTCATATTTACAATGGTAATCATTGCAAGTGATGAGAAATGATGGCCTTTAAAAGTAAAAGGCTTAAAAGCACAATTTTTAGCAAGAGGCTCAATCGATGATGCGAATTTTGATAGAACATATACTGGATTTAATCCTTTTTCAGGCTCAGATGCATGACTTTGAATACCTTTTAAAGAAATACGATAGCCAACCGATGCACACATCACTGTTTCATTACGGTAATAGATAACATTCTTATCTAAATTAGGCATATTATGTAAGCCATAAACTTTATCTATTTTATATTTTTCAAATAAAGGTGCACACATTGGTGCTCCACTGCCATTTTCTTCAGCTGGTTGAAATAAATAGATGATATTAATGTCATGCTCAATATCTTTTTCTTCTAACATAACTCCTAAAAGAATAGCAGTATGTCCATCATGTCCACATCCGTGAAAAGGAATATTAGAAGAATTTCTAATCGCATCATGATCTGCTCTTAAAACAATTGTTGGGCGATTTTCTTTGAAGTCTTTTGTATAATAAAGCCATTTATTCTCATCATGAAGTTGATAATTAGGCATATTTATAGAAACAAATTCTTTAATTAATTTTCTTGTATTATCTTCATGATTAGATACTTCCGGATGCTCATGCATCTTTTTACGAAAATTGATAATTTTAATGAGATTTTCTTGATTAATCATCTTATTTCCTCTTTTGCCTTAAAACCATTCTACTCCTTATTTATCTAAATAAGCATAAAAGGCTATTCCATAAAGCTTTTGGAGATCTATGAATAAATTTTAATGCTGGTATAATTCTAATTAAAGTTGGTTTTTAATTATGAATTATGAAAATATACAAAATGGCTTGCAAGCAGCCTTCTTAGATAAAAATACATCATCCAACATTATGTACCGACCACAATTTGTATCGAATGATTACAAAAATGGTAAGAAAGTTTTAAGTATTATCGAAGATGAATTATTACATTGCGATTCTTTTATGATAAGCGTCGCTTTTATTACTATGGGTGGTATTACACCACTTCTACAAACACTTAAAACTTTAAAAGAAAAGAATATTAAGGGAAGGATTTTAACTACTGATTATCTTACTTTTAGTGATCCTAAAGCTTTAGATAAATTAGCTTCTTTTCCAAATATAGAATTAAAGATGTATGTCGTTCCTGATTCAATGAACGGCTTTCATACTAAAGGTTATATTTTCCAAAAAGGTGAAATTTATAAAATATTAGTCGGTTCTTCCAATATGACTAATACTGCTTTAACAGCCAATCGTGAATGGAATGCGAAAATTGTATCAACTAAAAATGGCGAATTTGCCAATGAGATGATTGATGAATTTGAAGAACTTTGGAATAGCCCATATACTTATCCTTATTATGAATTTATCGATACTTATCGTGAACATTATAAACAATTTAAAGAAATCAAAGATTTCAAAGAATTAAATTTGCCTGCTAAAGAGTTAACGCCTAATCCCATGCAACAATCTTTTATCGCAAGCCTTAGAAAGATTGTTGCAGCTAACAAAACAAAAGCTTTATTAATCAGTGCTACAGGTACTGGTAAAACTTATGCCTCAGCTTTCGCTTTAAAAGACCAAAATCCTCATAAAGCTCTTTTCTTAGTGCATCGTGAGCAAATTGCTAAACAAGCTATGAACAGCTATCAAAATGTTTTCGGCAAAACCAAAACCTTTGGCTTATTATCGGGTAATAGTAAAGACAAAGATGTTGATTATCTTTTCGCTACAATGCAAACAATGGCTAAAGAAGAAGTATATTCAAGTTTTGATCCTGCAATATTTGATATTATCGTCATTGATGAAGCTCATCGTATTGGGGCTAGAAGTTATCAAAATATCATGAATTATTTCAAGCCCAAGTTTTGGTTAGGCATGAGCGCAAGTCCAGAAAGAAGTGATGATTTTGATGTTTATAATGCTTTCGATCACAATATTGCTTACGAAATCCGTCTTCAACAAGCTCTTGAAGAAAATTTATTATGTCCTTTCCATTACTTTGGCATAACTGATTTTTTAGTCGAAAATGAAAAGACGGATTTTAATGATTTTAAATATCTTACTTCTTCATCAAGAGTAGATTATATTATCGAACAAACATCATACTACGGTTATAGTGGCGATAGAGTTAAAGGTTTAATCTTTACAAGTTCTAAAAAAGAAGCATATGAATTAAGTAACAAATTAAACCAAAGAGGTTATCGTACTTTAGCTTTAAGCGGTGAGGATTCACAAGGAAAAAGAGAAGATGCTATCGAACGTTTAGTAAGTGATGATCGTAATGATTATCTAGAATATATTCTAACTGTCGATATTTTTAATGAAGGTGTTGATATCCCTGAAATTAATCAGGTGGTTCTTTTAAGACCGACCGAATCACCTATTGTCTTTATTCAACAATTGGGAAGAGGTCTTAGAAAAGCTAAAGATAAGGAGTATGTCGTAATTCTAGATTTTATTGGTAATTATAAAAATAACTTCATGATTCCAATCGCATTATCCGGTGATCGTTCTTACAACAAAGACAATATTAGACGTTATGTAATGGAAGGCGAAAGAATTATACCTGGCTCAAGTACTATTCATTTTGATGAAATTAGTAAGAAACAAATCTTTGATTCTATCGATCAATTATCAGGCCTTATCACTTTTATTAAAGAAAGTTATAAAAACCTAAAATATAAATTAAATCGTAGCCCTCTTCTTATCGACTTCTTGGAAAATAATGAAGTGGATCCTTTAGTTATCCTTAAACAATTTAAAACATATTATAAATTACTGGAAAGCGTGGATTCATCAGCTATCAAAGAGCCTTTAAATGAAATTGAATCAACAATTCTTGAATATTATTCTAGTATCATTGCAAATAGCAGAAGACCATTAGAAGCTGAAATATTGAATAACATTATTGATTTAAAAGTTATAAATGCCGATGATTTTATTAAGCATATTAATAAAGAATATAATGCTTTCTTTACTATTGAACATTTTTATTCAGCCATAGCTAATATTGAAGGCAACTTTATTAAAACATCGAACGAAAAAGAAAAATATGCCCTTCTCAATAATATTATTATTCAAGATGAAGATGCTTTTTATATCGCTGAAGATTTTAAAAAGATATTAAATAATTCTATTTTAAAAGATTATATTAAAGATTTAATTAGCGTTTCGATTGATAAGAATAAATCACTTAAAAATATCAAAAAGGATTCTTTTGGTTTTATGATGTATGAAAAATATTCTAGAAGAGATGTATGTCAATTATTAAATCATCATAAAGATGAGTCTTCAACGATGTACGGTATGCGTCAATTAAATAAAAACACCTGTATTTTTGTAACCTATCATAAAGCTGATGGTTTAAATGGTGCAGAATATATTGATGGTAAACCTAATTATTCTGATTCTTTTAAAGACACCCAAACTTTTATGTGGAACTCCAAAATTGGTAATGGGCCTGAAAGCAAATATATGCAAGAGTTTAAATCAGGTGAAACTAAAAGACTTTTCATAAAGAAAAGTGATGGTGAAGGCTCTGATTTCTACTATATGGGGGACTTTGAAATATCTGATATTAAAGGAACTACAAAAAAGAATAACAAAGGCATTGCTCAACCGATTTGCGATGTTACATTAAAAATGAATGAATCAATTCGTGAAGATATATATGACTATTTAAGACAATAAAGAGGCATTGATATGAAAACTATAAATGTTGTTGCAGCTATCATTAAAGATGGTGATAAAATATTTGCTACTCAAAGAGGCTATGGGGAATTTAAAGATGGATGGGAATTTCCTGGTGGCAAAATCGAAGAAAACGAAACAGCTGAGGAAGCTCTTATAAGAGAGATTAAAGAAGAATTAAATATCACTATCAAAATTGAACAATATTTTGATAGTGTGGAATATGATTATCCTAACTTTCATTTATCAATGAAATGTTATATCTGTTCAATAAAGGATGGTAAATTGACCCTTCTGGAACATGAATCTGCTAATTGGCTACACAAAGATGATATAGATTCTGTTGATTGGTTACCTGCTGATCTCAGTTTAATAGCTAAATTAAAAGATATATTATAAGTACAACTTAGCCACTTCACCCCTATTTAGTGTATAACACCTATACAGGAGGCAAGTTATGGCTAAGAAAATTGTCTTTGAAAGCAAACTAGAAAAACCTTATTACACCAAAGTCTTAGTTGATGCTTCTTTCCCTAAAGCTTGGGTAAGAGTCCCTATTAAAGGAGTTGAAGCAGTTAATGAAGCGTATAGGATTAGAAGTAAAACAGATGAAATCCCTTTTGAGGTATCTAGTGCAGCTAAAAATGAATTTGGAAATAAATTAAGTGCTTTTAATCTTAAAGATGCCAAAGGAAGAACTTTAGAATGTGTATTTCAATCATCTAAGAAGTTTAAATATGGTGGCCCTTATTTAGATTTATTAGAAGCAGCACCAGCTAAAGCTAAAAAAGATTATCGTCTTAAAAATTCAGGAGAATTAGTGGCTTTTGTACTAGATGGCGAAGAATATCCTTTATCTCCAAAGACTGCATTCTATGACTTTATTTATATTAATGCTTTGATGGCTAATAAAGATTTATGGGATGAAATAGATAAACATAATGTCTTTAGTGATGTATGGTTTAATCCTGATAAATCATTAAATTGCCAAGCTGAAGCGATGGCTTTATTTAAGGGATTAAAGGAAAGTGGTAATTTAGATAAAGCAACGCAAAGCTTCGAAGACTTTGTTAATGTTGTATTTTTTAAAAGCTAATGCGACTTAAATGTCGCATTTTTATTTAGCTTCTATATTCATTGCTTAAACATGCTTAAAATTACTATTTAAATTGGACTATTTATATTACTGTGCATTCTTCATCTTCTTTTGCTTCTTCCATTTAGCTTTATTGATCCAAAACTCATGTTCAACATTTTTAGCGAAATATGGACACTCCTTCTTACGACATTCATGTTTAACCATTATTTTTCTTGTTAAAGCTTCAGGATGCGAAAAACAATGGCAGTATCCAATCGGTTTCTTTTCTAAGTAATCGCCATAAATTGTTCTATGATCCATATATTTTTCATTAACATAGATAATATCCATTGCAATCCTCCTTTTACTATAAAATACAAAATAGATGATGCAAAAACATGCCAGACTTAAAATGCTATCTTTTAATGCTTTTATTAGAGCTATATTGTTTTTCTTATTTTAAATTGTAATTGTTTCAACATTTTATATAGACAGATAAAAGTTCATATATCTTTCTTTTTTAAAATTGATTCCCCATTAGGGCATGATACTTTATAAGAATATAGAATGATGGGCGATAAGAAATTTTTGCCTATTTTTATTAAGTGCTATTTTAATAAAAGCAAATTATAATATATATAATATTATTCTGGATTGGAGTTATATATGATTATTAATACAAAGAAAACAATTTCTATGACTGAAGCTAATCAAAATTTTTCTAAAGTTGCTAAAATTGCTAATGCAGAAGATTCTGCTATTATAACGCGAAACAACAAACCAGAATATATTTTAATAAAAATTAATAACGACCAAAATTATGAAACAGTTGATGATGAAGAATTTGAAGCTGTTTCTAAAAAATTATTAAAGCAAAATATGGAAGCATATAAAAAATTAGCCGATTAAACTTCTAAAATTATAGTCCTATATAAGGCATAGTAGGATATTAAAACCTAAACATTTACATTAACCTTTTGTTGATTATTAGAAGTTTGATATAATTAATCAATTCATTTTATTTATAGCAATTTAATAAACATGGTTCTCTAATGTAAGTTTAATTAAATAAAAACTACAAGTCTTTTAAGAACTTGTAGTATAAGTTTGCATGGCCTCCCCGAGCAGGTTCGAACTGCTGGCATTTCGCTTAGGAGGCGAACCCTCTATCCAGCTGAGGTACGGGGAGATTTTTAATATGTTTCACACTTCCATAAACCATAAGTAGGTTTTTATATCTACTTAATAAGAACACATTGTTATAATTTTACCATCTTTTTATAATATTGTCATAAAGCTAAGAAAAAACAGGGCCTTAACCCTGTTTAAACAAAAAAGAAATGAATGAAATAAATTATTTACGCCTATTTATAACAATTATTTGTGATAGTTTTGTGAAAATTCTTTATTTATTTTAAAATATTTGTTAATATTTAATGTTTGGAATAATGTAATCGCTTACATATAATAAAACCCTTAAAACTTATGTTTTAAGGGTTTTATCTTATTTAGTTATTAATACATTCCGCCCATCTGCTGAGGAGCAGGAGCTTCATGACTCTTAATTTCGCCAACTGCAGCTTCTGTAGTTAAGAATAATCCTGAAATTGATGCTGCATTTAGAACAGCTGAGCGAGTTACTTTACATGGATCTACGATACCATCTTTAAACATATCAACCCATTCACCCTTCTTAGCATCAAAACCAGTATTATCACTATATTCAAGCTGCTGATCGACGATATCTTTACCATTATATCCAGCATTTTCAGCAATCTGATATAAAGGCTCAGTTAAAGAATCAAGAACGATGCGAATGCCCTTTGATACATCAGGGTTTTCATCTTTTAAGCTATTCTTTAATTCTTTCTGAACATTAGCTAAGACAGCACCACCACCAAGGACAATGCCTTCTTCAACAGCAGCACGAGTAGCATTTAAAGCATCCTCAATACGTAATTTCTTTTCCTTAAGTTCACTTTCAGTTGTTGCACCAACTTTAATTACTGCAACGCCATTAACAAGTTTCGCAAGACGCTCATGTAATCTCTTCTTCTGATAATCACTATTTGCATTAGCGATTAAGCTCTTAATTTCAGCAATACGATTATTGAAAGCTTCTTTATCGCCACAACCTTCAATTAATGTTGTATGTTCCTTTTCAACAATCGCTTTCTTACATGTACCTAAATCTTCTACTGTCATATCTTTAAGATTCATATTTAAATCTTTAGAGTAGAATTTTGCACCTGTAAGCACAGCAATATCACTAAGATTATCTTTTTGAGTATCGCCAAATCCTGGAGCTTTAGTTGCAACTACATTGAAAGTACCACGTAATTTATTAACGATTAAAGTGCTTGTAACTTCATTATCAATATCATCAGCAATGATAAGTAATGGCTTATTCATCTGAACTACTTTTTCAAGAATTCCTAAAACATCTTGGATAGTTGAAATCTTTTGATCAGTTACTAATACAAGTGGATTTTCAAGTTCAACAGACATTTTTTCACGATCTGAAACCATGTATGGTGAAATATATCCCTTGTCATAGCGTAAACCTTCAGTTACTTCAAGTGATGTATCAAATCCCTTAGATTCATCAACATTAATAACACCATCTTTGCCTACTTTTTCCATTGCTTCAGAAATATAATTACCAATTTCTTTAGAACCTGATGATACAGAAGCAACAGATGCGATATCATTTGATGTTTCAACTTTATGTGCTTTCGCAAGTAATGATTCAGCAACAGCCTTAGCTGCTACATCAATACCTTCTCTTAATAATACAGGGTTGCTTCCCTTATTTAGGGCATCAATTCCTTTATGAATCATTGATTGCGCAAGAAGAGTAGCAGTTGTAGTACCATCACCTGCTGTATCATTGGTATTATTAGCTACTTCATAAACTAACTTAGCACCCATATTTTCAAAAACATCTTCTAATTCAATTTCGCGGGCAATAGATACACCATCGTTTGTAACAAGAGGTGAACCAAACGACTGTGATAAAACTACGTTACGTCCTTTAGGACCTAAAGTAACCTTAACTGCATCTGCAAGGGTATCTACCCCTTTAAGCATTTTATCGCGTGCTTCTTTGCCATATTTAATTTCTTTAACTGACATTTTAAATTTCCTCCTACTCTACAATCGCAAGAATATCTTCAGCACTGATAAGAATATATTCTTCGTTATCTTCTTTAATTTCTGTACCAGAATACTTCTTATACATTACCTTATTACCTACTTTTAAAGGCATTTTATAGACATGTTTATTAACTTCAATTTCCTCTGCTTCAGAAACAGCTGCTACAATTGCATATTCTTCGGTTTTTTCTTTTTGTGAGAGAATAATACCACTAGCTGTTTCATTTTTTGTTTTTTCTTTCTTTAAAAGAACGTTATCATATAAAGGCTTAATCATCTTAATCCCTCCTTCTACTCCATCAATTATACTCAATGTTGGCACTCTGTCAACATGAGTGCTAGCAGTCTACAAATATACTTGCTAAAAAAGAGTACTACATACTCTAATTAGATATCATTGGCACTAACCTACCAATAATCATATATCTAGCATTTTCTTTTTCAAATGAGCAGGTACAGAGCGTAATTATCCTATCCTTAGGAATTACATTAACATCACTTTTAAAAGTGGATCTTTGTTTAAGCTCAGCAATGTAATTAAAGAATTCTTCGTTATCTTTAAAATCAAATCTTACAAATTCTTCATTACCATCTTCAATCGTACCTGAGATTAATTCTACTTTGTAATCACCATAAGGAGTATAGATCTTCATCTCTTTATGACTATCATAGAATTCTTGTTGCTTATATTGCTCAAGTGGAGTAAACATTTCTCCGCTTTTAACATAATGACCATAAATAATCGTATTTTTATCAGTAAAGTTATTATTACGATAATCAATAAAAATAGATCCAGTATAATTGACTTCTTTATTGTATAAATGATTTAAATAATAATCATTATTATCAGTATGTAAGATAGGATAATCAATTGTTGTTTTTTCAACATTTATCCAAGCTACTATTTCATTATTTATTTCTTTTAAGGCATCAAAATCCATTGCCTTTAACCACCTTTTATCACTACTAATATCAGTTTCGCTATTAGCTTGAGCTTTAAGACGAATATCGTCATAAGCCATATTAGCTTTATTATTTTCTAAGATTGTTTTAAAACTCATTGTTGCCCCAACAATAAAACTAGTTCCAAAGAAGATTACTAAAATTATTTTAATTACATGCTTAATTTTATAATTCATATAGCTCCTCTTACATATTACCTTAAACCTATACTATATTAATAACTAAAATATAGCTAAAAAAAGAGTATATCAATTTATATAATCGATATACTCTTTAAATAATAATTAATAGTTATCGCCAACTACTTCATTTGGCATGCGCTTTTCTTCAGCACTTCTTGCTTCACGCTCAGCATTTCTCTGATGACGGATAGCAGCGAATTCAGCAGCTCTAGCCTCAACTAATTCAGTAGTTTCACGTGGGAATGGTGAACCTGTACCAGCTGGGATAAGTTTACCAATAATAACATTCTCTTTTAAGCCCTCAAGATGGTCAACTTTTGAATTAATGACAGCGTCTGTAAGAACTCTTGTTGTTTCCTGGAAGGAAGCAGCGGAGAGGAATGAATCAGTTTCAACAGAAGCCTTAGAAATACCTTGTAATACAGGAGTAAATTTAACTGGAGTCTTACCTTCAGGGAGTAATGAAGCGTTGATTTCAGTAATCTTTCTTAAAGACATCATCTGTCCTACAGAAAGTGATGAATCACCAGCATCAACAATAGCAATCTTCTTAAGCATCTGATGGATGATAATTTCAACGTGTTTATCGGAAATATCAATACCAGCTGCAGCATAAACTTTCTTAACTTCACGTAAGATATAGTTTTCAACCGCAAGAACACCAGCTACTTCAATTAATTCCTTAGGATCTACGTTACCTTCAGTTAATTTATCACCAGCTTTAACTTTAGTACCAACACTTAAGTTTTGGCGTAGAGTATGGCTAGCTGTAGTATTGTGTGCAATTTCTTCCTTATCGTTAGAAACGGTAATGCACATACCTGCACGATTTTCAAGCTCTTCAATTGAAGTGATTTCGCCATCAATCTTAGCAAGTACTGCTGGGCGTTTAGGACAACGTGCTTCAAATAATTCTTCAACACGTGGTAAACCTTGAGTGATATCTGAGTCATCGGATGCAGATGATGCTACACCACCTGAGTGGAAGGTACGCATGGTTAACTGTGTACCAGGTTCACCAATTGATTGGGCAGCCATAATACCAACTGCTTCACCATTTTCAACAAGTTTACCAACAGCCATATGACGACCATAGCACTTACGGCATAAGCCGTTCTTAGAATTACATGTGAAGACGTTACGGATTAAGACACCCTCAATTCCAGCATTACAAATTCTTTCAGCGATATCTTCTGTAATATATTCATCACTAGCAACAATTAATTCACCAGTATTAGGATCGGTAATATCTTCTTTAGCATAACGACCAACAATACGATCATAAAGCTTTTCAATTACAGAACCATTCTTCTCATCGATAATAGCTGTTGCATAGTAGCTCTTATCTGTATGGCAATCATCTTCAATGATAATAACATTCTGAGCAACATCGACTAAACGTCTTGTAAGGTAACCAGATTCTGCAGTCTTTAAGGCAGTATCGGTAAGACCTTTACGTACGCCGTGAGTAGAAATGAAGAATTCAGATACATTTAATCCTTCACGGAATGAAGAATAAATAGGAACTTCAATAATTGATGGCTGATATTCTTTCTTAGATTTAGATTGGGTAGGACGAGCCATTAATCCACGTAAACCAGAAAGCTGTGTGAAGTTACCCTTGTTACCACGGGCACCAGATACCGCCATCATATTGATTGGTGACTTACGAGGCATAGACTTCATAACTTCATCACCAATTGTTTCTTTAGTATCATTCCATAATTTAGTGAAATGTTGTTCCCATTCAGGGAGTGTTAATTGACCACGTTTGAGTAAGTTTTGTAATACATCAGCTTTCTGACGTGCTTCTTCAACATATTTGCCCTTATTTGGAGCAACATTGATATCAGCAAGAGATACAGTCATACCAGCTACTGTAGAATACTGGAATCCGAGGTCTTTAATATTATCAAGGACATCAGATGAGCCTTCAGTACGATAACGATTGAAGACTTCAGCAATAACCTTACCTAAGTCCTTTTTCTTTAATTCAGGACGTAAAGGTTGAGCCTTAATATATTCTTTAATATCAGTACCAAGAGCTACGAAATCACTATCAGGAGTTGCTTTTAAGTTAGCTTCAGTAACCGCATTGACATATGGGAAATCTGATGGGAACTTAGAGTTAAAGATTAATTTACCAATAGTAGTAATTAAGTAACTGTTGTTTTGTTCTTCACTAAAGCCAGTCTTATTTAAGCTTCTTGCATAAATTGCAATACGGCTATGTAAATGAACTTGCTTGTCTTGATAAGCCATAATAGCTTCATTGAAGTCTTTATAAACATGACCTTCATTTTCACCAAATGTATGCCACATTTCGGCTTCTTCTTCGTTTCCTAATGCACGATACTTCTCAGCCTTCTCGAAGAATTCCTCAGCAGTTTCTTCCATATTTAAGTAGAAGTTACCAAGGACCATATCCTGAGATGGTGTAACGATAGGCTTACCATCTTTAGGACCAAGGATGTTGTTACTTGCAAGCATTAAGATTTCAGATTCAGCACGTGCCTTTTCACTTAATGGTAAGTGAACAGCCATCTGGTCACCATCGAAGTCGGCATTGAAACCAGGACATACAAGTGGGTGAAGACGAATAGCACGGCCTTCAACTAACTTAGGTTTGAATGCCTGAATACCTAAACGGTGTAATGTTGGGGCACGGTTAAGGAATACAGGGTGGTTTTCCATAACCTTTTCAAGAACATCCCAAATCTGAGGATCATTACGATCAATCATCTTTTCGGCATTCTTAGGGTTAGGTGCTAATTCTTGGTTTACAATCTCATTCATAACGAATGGTTTATAAAGCTGAATAGCCATTTCACGTGGAATACCACATTCATACATCTTAAGATCTGGTCCAACTGCAATTACTGAACGTCCTGAATAGTCAACACGTTTACCTAAAAGGTTCTGACGGAAACGTCCCTGTTTACCCTTTAATGAGTGTGAAAGAGACTTTAAGACACGGTTAGCAGCACCCTTAATAGGAGCACTACGACGACCATTATCGATTAAAGCATCGACAGCTTCCTGCAACATACGTTTTTCATTCTGTACGATAATTGCTGGGGTGCCAATTTCAAGAAGTTTCTTCAAACGGTTATTACGAGTAATAACACGACGATATAAATCATTTAAGTCAGAAGTAGCGAAACGACCACCATCAAGCTGTAACATTGGTCTTAAATCAGGTGGAATGACAGGAAGTACTGTTAAGACCATCCATTCAGGTTTATTGCCAGATGTTACAAAAGCATTAAGAGTTTCAAGACGTTTAATAAGTTTCTTACGTTTATCACCCTTTGCATTAACGAGTTCTTTTTCAACTAATTCTTTTTCAGCTGCGCAATCAGTATCTTCAAGAAGTTCACGAACAGCTTCAGCGCCAGTCTTAGCTACAAAGCTATCAGCACCAAATTCAAGTTTCTTTTCGCGATATTCTTTTTCAGAAATAACTTGCTTCTTAACTAAATCAGTCTTACCTGGATCTACAACAATCCAAGATACGAAGTATACGATTTCTTCAAGCTGTTTTGGAGGTACATCAAGTACTAAACTCATGCGACTAGGGATACCCTTTAAGAACCAAATATGAGCAACAGGAGCAGCAAGCTTAATGTCGCCCATTCTTTCTCTTCTTACGCTAGCTTTAGTGATTAAAACGCCACAACGGTCGCATTTTACACCTTTATAACGTACCTTCTTATATTTACCACAGGCACATTCCCAGTCCTTAACAGGACCGAAAATGCGCTCGCAGAATAAACCGTCACGCTCAGGTTTTTGTGAACGGTAGTTGATAGTTTCAGGCTTTGTGACTTCGCCACAAGACCATTCCAGGATTCTTTCAGGAGATGCTAAGCTAACTTGTAATGCTTCAAATGTTTTCTTTGCCATATACTCCCTCCTACTCTTCCTCATTGTCGAAGCCAGCTGCAGCTTCAGCTACTTCTTCATTTTCTAATTCTTCAGCACTTTCATAAACACTTAGGTTTTCTTCGGTTGCAACCATTTCTGGTTTGAATTCAGATTCGTGATCATCTTCACCTCTGAGTTCTTCGAAAGTGACTTCGTTGTTGTTTTCATCAAGCATCTTAACATCAATTGCTAAAGCTTGAAGTTCGCTCTTAAGAACCTTGAAGGACTCAGGAATGCCTGGTTCAGGGATATCATTGCCCTTAACAATAGCTTCATAAGTCTTTGTACGTCCGTTAACATCATCTGACTTAACAGTTAAGATTTCTTCAAGTGTATGAGCAGCACCATATGCTTCTAATGCCCAAACTTCCATTTCACCGAAACGCTGACCACCATTTTGTGCTTTACCGCCTAATGGCTGTTGAGTAACAAGTGAATAAGGACCTGTAGCACGTGCATGTAACTTATCATCAACCATGTGAGCTAATTTGATGTAGTACATGACACCAACTGAGATTCTTTCGTCATATTCTTCACCAGTCTTACCATCACGTAATACATATTTACCATCAGCTGGAGTATTTGCTTCTTCCATGATTTGTTTAAGTTCTTCATTTGAAATACCATCGAATACTGGTGTTGAGAACTTAACGCCAAGCTTCTTAGCAGCCATACCTAAATGGATTTCAAGAACCTGACCGATATTCATACGTGAAGGAACACCGAATGGGTTAAGAATAATATCGATCGGTCTTCCATCAGGCATAAATGGCATATCTTCTTCTGGAAGGATCTTAGAAATAACACCCTTGTTACCATGACGACCAGCCATCTTATCGCCTTCATGAATTTTACGTTTTTGAACAACATAAACTTTAATAACACACATTACACCTGGATCTAGATCATATCCTTCGCCTCTATTGAAGACACGAACAGATTGAACAATACCAGCACCACCATGTGGAACACGTAATGAGTTATCACGTACTTCATGTGATTTTTCACCGAAGATTGCAAGTAATAATTTTTCTTCAGGAGATGCATCACTTTGTCCTTTTGGTGTAACTTTACCAACTAAGATATCGCCTTCTTTAACTTCAGCACCAACCATGACAATACCACGACCATCAAGGTTACGGCATGCAGTATCAGATACATTTGGAATATCACGAGTGATTTCTTCATCACCTAATTTAGTCTTGCGACATTCAAGAGTATATTCATCAATATGAATTGATGTATAGACATCATCTTTAACCATCTTTTCAGAAAGGATAATAGCATCTTCATAGTTGTAACCATGCCATGTCATGAAGGCAATAGTAACGTTTTGACCAAGAGCTAATTCACCATCTTCCATAGATGGACCATCGGCAATGATATCACCAACTTTTACTTCTTCGCCATTATTAACGATAGGGCGATGGTTGATGCATGTACCAGCATTACTTCTGATGAATTTTTCAAGTTTGTATTCATGATCACCATTTTCATTTGAGATAACAATACTTGAAGCATCAACATAAGTTACAATACCATCCTCTTCTGCAAGTACAGCAGCACCAGAGTCTTTGGCAATCTTGCGCTCAATACCTGTACCTACATATGGAGAATGTGGATTTAAAAGTGGAACGGCCTGACGCTGCATGTTGGCACCCATTAAGGCACGAGAAGCGTCATCGTTTTCTAAGAATGGAATACATGCTGCAGCAATAGATACAATCTGCTTTGGAGAAACGTCTGCGAGTTCAACGCGTTCACGCTCAACCATGACTGTTTCGCCGCCCTTACGAGCAACAACATGTTCATTTGCTAATTTACCATCGATTACTTCGTTGGCCTGAGCAATATAATAATCAGCTTCTTCATCAGCTGTAAGATAGATATAATCTTCAGTTACTTCACCAGTCTTTAATACCTTACGATATGGTGTTTCAATGAAACCGAATTCATCTACTTTCGCATAAGTTGTAAGATATGAGATTAAGCCGATGTTTTGACCTTCAGGTGTTTCGATTGGACAAATTCTACCGTAGTGTGAGTTATGAACGTCACGTACTTCAAATCCAGCTCTTTCTCTTGTTAAACCACCAGGTCCTAAAGCTGAGATACGACGTTTATTGGTGATTTCAGCCAATGGGTTTTGCATATCCATGAACTGAGATAATTGTGAACTTGAGAAGAATTCTTTAATCGCACCAACTAAAGGACGAATATTTGTTAAAGACTTAGGTGTAGATACTTCAAGATCGGCAATAGACATCTTTTCTTTAACAGCCTTTTCCATACGGCTTAAGCCGATACGGAATTGGTTTTGAATAAGTTCACCAACAGTACGAATACGACGATTACCTAACATATCGATATCATCGGTAGATCCTAAACCATCAAATAAAGTTAATGTATAGGAATATAAAGCGATCATATCTGACATTGTGATGCACTTCTTATTATTAAGTGGGTCAACACCAATTACCTTAACAACACTACCATCGCGTGTTTCAACTTCAACACTTTGGTTAGCTGTACCTACAAAGTAAGCAACAACTTTTGTGCCAGAAGCTACAAGATCACGAACGATAGTTTCGTTTTCATCACTTAAAAGATAATAATCTTGATCTACCAAATAACGATTGATAAGAAGTTCATTTTCGCTATTGTAGAGATCATTACCATTTTCATCTGTTAATCTACCAAGGACAAAGAATCTTTGACCATAGTCGAGAACAGAAGAAATATTAGCTGAGGTTAATTCTACTTCTTGCGCTGCAATGCCACCATATACAGCAACTGTTTCTACCTCTTTTGCTAATGTTTTAACATCTTTAGCTGTTAAAACAGTGCCTTCTTCAAGAGTATAAGCTTTAAGATCTACATCATGTGCAAGGATTCTGCCAACTAATGCACATGAATCGCTTGTATTTACTAAAGCACTTGTTGGATGAGAGAAGTTGTAATTGAATGGGAATACTTCAATATGAGAACCTTTAGAAAGCTCTTCACGCATTAAGTTGCGTTCTTCTCTACCAATGAATGTACCTTTCTTTAAAAGAACAGTACCATCAGCTTTTAAGATATCATGATGGAGAGTTTCACCTTCCATACGGTCTATAACATTTAATTTCTTGCCAAGTTTATGACGTCCAGCTTTTGTGAGGTCATATTTCTTCTGATCAAAGAATTTGGCATTCATTAATGAAATGGCACCTTCCATCGTTGGAACTTCATCCGATTTCTGGTTTTCATACATTGCAATGAGTGATTCATTACGTGTACGAGTTTTATCATAATCTAAAGTATTAATGATATCTTCATAAGCGCCAAAATAAGATGTATAGAGAGCTTCATAAATATTTAAGAATTCTCTTTCATTATTAGAAGCTACAAGATCATCATAATATGGATGATTAAAGGCTTTAAGGAATGTCTTAATTCCATCAGTTGAGAAAGGATCTTCACCCTTTTCGTAATCAAGTGAAAAACCGATTGTTTTTAATAAGATTGAAGAAAGAATCTTACGTTTACGGTCTACACTCATGTTTACGATACGGCCAAGAGTAGATTTCTTATCATCGGTCATGAATTCAAGCCAGGTACCGCGACCAGGGATGAGTTCTGATTTGAATACTTCCTTACCTGTCTTATCGTCAGTTGAAATATCAAAATATGCGCCCGGTGAACGCACAATCTGCGAAACGATTACTCTTTCTGCACCATTAATGATGAATGTACCAGCTGGAGTCATCATTGGGAAATCGCCAAGGAATACCTCCTCATTTTTTGTAAATAATTCACCAGTTTCTTCGTTCACCATTTCAAGCTGCATACGAGCTTTAAGTGGTGCACAATAGTTAGCTTCACGATATTTACTTTCTGATACGCTATATTTTGGTTCGCCGAATTCGTAATCAATAAAGTTTAAGCGAATATTACCACCATAGTTTTGAATAGGATAAATATCTTGGAATACTTCCTTGATACCCTCTTCAATAAACCAGCGGAATGAATCGGTTTGAATTTCTACTAAATTCGGAAGTTGTAATTTACCACTAACTTTCGAATAATCACGGCGTGTAGAATGTCTGCCCGACTCAACAATGTGATATGTTTGTTTTTCTGCCATAGATGCGCCGTCCTTTCCTCAAGAGAATTAAGATTCACTCTTTGAAGCCCTCAGAATCCAATATCCTGCTTCTTTTCTAAGAACTTCTACTTCGTTAAATAATTCTTTTAGTTTTTTAATACTTGATTCCGCACCATGTTGACGCCGAATCACCACATATAAAACGCCATCCCCTAAAAGAGCATTAAAGGCCTTATCATAAAGGTCATAAATAACTGCTTTCCCAGCTCTAATTGGTGGGTTTAACAGGATGGTATTATATGTTTTATTCAGTGTACTGATATCATCAGTAATATAGGTGCTTATTTCTGCTGCGTTTTGTTGGGCATTTATTTTAGTGAGCTCAACTGCCCTTTCGTTTACGTCCACAGCAATAACCCCCGAATGAGGGTGAAAGCGTTTCATAATGATTCCAATTGGGCCATAGCCACAACCTAAATCTAAAACGCTCTCACCAGGATCATTCTGATAGGTGTATTTTAATAAAAGATAACTTCCATAATCGATATTGTCTTTTGAAAAGACACCATTATCGGAAGTGAAGGTAAAATGCTCACCACAAAAACAGTAGTCGAACGACCGCTTTTCTTCTTTTAAATTTGGGTCATTGACATAGTAATGAGACATTTAACTCCTTATTTAACTTCTACTGATGCGCCAGCTTCAACAAACTTAGCTTTGATTTCGTTAGCTTCGTCAACTGAGATGTTTTCTTTGATAACTGCAGGGAGCTTGTCTACTAACTGTTTAGCTTCTAAGAGTCCCTTGCCTGTTAATTCACGTACGATCTTGATAACACCAACTTTTGATGCACCGCAATCTGTTAAGCTGATAGTTACTGTTGATGGAGCAGCAGCTTCTTCAGCAGCTGGAGCAGCAGCAACTGCAACTGGAGCAGCAGCTGTTACGCCGAATTTTTCTTCGATTGCTTTGATGAGTTCGTTGAGTTCGAGAATGCTAGCGCTCTCGAGATAATTGAGGATATCTTCCTGGTTTAATGCAGCCATTGTTCATTTTCTCCTTTTCTTAATTAGTATTACACTTTTGTGCTTTTAAATTATTTTTGCTTATTCAGCAGGTGTTTCTTCAGTAGCAGGTGCTACTTCTTCTGCAGGTGCTTCAGTAACAGTTTCTTCAGCAACTGGTGCCTCTTCTGCTACAACTTCCTCCTTAGTAGTTTCGTTAACTACAAGAGTTCCATCTTCTTTAGCATCAGCAACAGCTTTAACGACGCGAGCGAATGATGCAACTGGAGCCTGTAAGCAGCTGAGTAACATTGAGAGCATACCGTCTCTGTTTGGTAAAGATGCTAATTCATTAATAGTATTTGTATCTACTACCTTGCCTTCTACGATACCGTTCTTTAAAACGAGCATCTTGTGCTTCTTAGCAAACTTTGCAAGAACTCTTGCTGGTGCTGTAGCATCGCTTGAGAAAGCAATAGCGTTTGGACCTTTAAGAGTTTCTTTTAATTCAGAATAACCACATTCTTCCATAGCACGCTCAACCATAGTATTTTTATATACTTTGAATTCAACGTTTTCTGCTCTTAAGTTACGACGAAGTTCAGTAACTTCAGCAACTGTAAGTCCACGGTATTCTACAACAACAGTTGAAGCGGATTCTCTAACTTTACCAGCGATTTCAGAAACCATTTCCTGCTTTGCATTTAATACAGCTTGATTCATATTTTCCTCTTTCTAGCACCTCTATACAAAAAGGAATAAAAACCCGTACTAAGACAGCACGGGTTAGAAAATCAATGTGATCTTTTCCCTCGGCAACTTTATTAAGCCTCTTGGCCGTTGCTGTCTTTGGTATATTGATGCTCACATATTATATATGAAAAGATAGTATTAAGCAAGCTAAAAATGCATAAAATAGCGATTTTTAAACTCTTTTAAGACATTAAATTAAACACTATCTTTTATAGTTGATTTAAAACTATCAGATAACTATAATTTGTAACATAAATCAACAAGGAAGGAAGATATTGTGAGTTATTCAAAAGAAGAAATTCTTCGTTTAGCCGAAGAAAACAACGTCGAGTTTATTTCGCTTCAATTTACTGATATTTTTGGCACTTTAAAAAATGTAACTATTCCTGTTTCACAATTACCAAAAGCTTTAAACAACTTATGCATGTTTGATGGATCATCAATCGAAGGATTCTCAAGAATTAATGAATCTGATCAATACCTCTATCCTGACCTTGATACTTGGGTTATTATCCCTTGGCAAAAAGAAACACGTCACGTAACAGCACGTTTGATTTGTGATGTTTATAATCCTGATGGCACTCCATTTTCAGGAGATCCGCGCTCTCTTTTAAAGAAAGTATTAAAAAAAGCTACTGATATGGGTTATAGCTTTAATGTTGGTCCAGAATGTGAATTCTTCTTATTCGCATTAGATGAAAAAGGTAAACCAACAACCACTACTGATGATGATGCTTATTATTTTGATTTAGCACCATTAGACCATGGTAATAGTACACGTGAAGATATTTGTTTAGCACTTGAAGATATGGGTTTTGAAATTGAAGCAAGCCACCATGAATCAGCTGCTGGTCAACAAGAAATTGATTTTAAATATGCCGATGCTTTAAAAGCTGCCGATAATATTATGACTTTTAAGATGGTTGTTAAATCATTGGCTCAAAAACATGGTTTACATGCAACCTTTATGCCAAAACCAGTATATGGTGTTAATGGCAGTGGAATGCATGTCAATATGAGCTTATTTAAAGATGGCAAGAATATCTTCAATGATCCAAATGGTTTACATGGTTTATCAGATGAAACATATTATTTTATTGCTGGTATTTTAAATCATGTTAAGAATATGACCGCTATTACTAACCCTTTGGTTAACTCCTACAAGCGTTTAGTTCCAGGATATGAAGCACCATGTTATGTATCATGGTCAACTTCTAATCGCTCTACTTTAATTCGTATCCCATCATCTCGTGGCCAATCATCACGTGTTGAACTTAGATCCCCAGATCCATCATGTAACCCATATCTGGCACTTGCTTGTTGTTTAGCTGCTGGTCTTGATGGCTTAGAGAAAAAAGAAGCACCAATGAAAGAAAATACTGAAAACCTCTATCTTATGTCTAAACATGAAAGAGAAGAAAATGGCATTGAATCTCTTCCAGCTAACTTAGATGATGCTTTAGCTGAACTTGCTAAAGATGAAATGTTAAAAGAAACATTAGGCGAACACATCTATACTCAATACCGTAAAGGTAAAAAGGCCGAGTGGGAAGAATATACTACACAAGTTAGCGCTTGGGAAGTAGATAAATATTTAATTAACTATTAATTAAAAAAGCTTTCAGAAATAAAATCCTGAAAGCTTTTTATATACTTCTATCTCTTGATTATTCATGAATAAATCAATACTTTGTTTAAATTTTAAGACATCACCGGAGACATAACATAAGATTTTGCCTTCATCATCCTTTAATAAGTTTTCTTCTTTTAAAGTCTCATAAACATTTTCTGCTTCAATCATTGAAGAATTGATGATAGTAATATCATGACGCTTTTTAATTGCATCTATTAATAAAGGATAATGAGTACAACCTAATATCAATGTATCGATATCTTCTTTAATAAGAGGCTCTAAATATTTATCAAGAGCTTTTTCTACTTCAGGATCTTTTTCTTGATAATGATGATTTTCAATTAAAGAAGCTAAGCCAAAACATGGCATATTAAAGACTTTAAGACCGGCATCTAATTCTAATAATTCCTTTTGATAAGCTAAAGAGTTAATTGTTGCTGGAGTTGCTAAAATACCGATTCTTTTATTTTTGGTCTTTTTAAAAGCTTCTAAAGCAGCTGGTTTAATAACTCCAAATACTTTTTTATCACTTATTGTTTTTAAATAATCGCCAGCTAAAGAATCAGCTGTATTACAAGCAATTACGACAGCTTTAATATTAAATTCTTTCAAGAATTCATAATTGTGTAAGCATAATTCCTGTATCTCTTCTTTATTCTTATCACCATAAGGCATATTTAAAGTATCAGCTAAAAAGATATAGTTCTCTTTAGGCATCATTTCTTTAAGATGTTTTAAGACTGTTAAACCGCCTACCCCTGAGTCAAAGACAGCAATATATTCTCTCATAGATTATTAACGATCTTCTTGAAGTGATCGCCTCTTTCTTCAAAACAACTATATTGGTCAAATGAAGAAGTTGTCGGTGAAAGTAAGACAATATCACCATTTTTTTTAATCTTATTAACTTCTTTCATCGCTTCTTCTAAATCGTGGCAAACAATCGCTTGCTCATTAAATAATTCATGAGCAATACGATCCCCACTATCGCCAAAGCCAATAACAGCTTTAACTGGTTTAAGATATTTTTTAAGTTCATCCATTGATAAACCTTTTTCATACCCGCCAACTAAAAGAATGACATTCTTATCAAAAGCCTTTAATGCCGTGATGGTTGCATCAGTATTTGTACCTTTGGAGTCATTATAATAACGTACACCATCGAGTTCTCTTACAAATTCAATACGATGCTCAACACCTTTAAATGATGAAATAACTTCTTCGATTACATCTTTATCTACTTTTGCTTTATAAGCCATCGTACAGGCAATCATAATATTTTCTAAATTATGTCTTCCTGGTACTTTAACATCATTTTTAGCTAAGATTACTTCATCATTTAGATATAGATATTCATCTTTCCAATAAATATCGGCATCATCATTTAAGGTAGAAAAAGTTAAATAATCAGAATGTAGTGGTACTCTTTTTAGATATTTAGCCAAAAGTTCATCATCTTTATTAATTAAGAAAAGATCTCCTTTTCTCATATTTTCATAAATCCTTGTTTTTGAAAGGTAGTAATTATCTAAGCCACCCATAAAATCAATATGATCAGGTGAAAGGTTAGTAATTGTTGCATAATTAGCTTTAAAATCAACAATATCTACTAATTGAGCATTAGATATTTCAAGAGCAATATAATAACCACATTCTTCATATAAATGATGTTGCATTACTAAATCACAAAATGGTGTGCCAATATTACCACCAACTAAAGCTTTATCACCATATTGACCTTTTAATAATTTATATAAGATGGTAGTAGCTGTTGTTTTACCATTGGAACCAGTTATCGCAAAAAGATGTTGTGGTTTGATGAAATGATAAGCTAATTCCATTTCGGTAATAATAAGCGCTCCATTATCTTTTAATGTTTTTAAAAATGGTGACACTGGTGGTACGCCTGGATTTTTAATAACTAAATCATAGTGCTCATTAAATACTTCATCACTTTGTTTAACAAACTTAACTCCTAACTTTTCAAGCCCTTCAAAATCTTTTATTTCTTTACGCTCAGTTAAAGTAATGTCATTAGCACCAAAATGATGCATTAATTTAATAGCTGCTAAACCACTAGAAGCTAAACCTATCACAAGGATTTTCTTATTTTCTAAAGATAATTTCATATTTATAATTATATACCTTTTAACTAAGTTAAAGAAAATGATAGCGCTATTCTTAGTATCTTACATATTATAGAATTAAGTGTAGAGAGGTAATTACATGAAAAAAGGCATATCAATTGGTTTTATTACATTATTTCTATTGTCAGGATGTGTAAGCAATTCAGCAATTCCAAAAGTTAGCGAAGCAAGCTTTTATAAAGGTTGCGGTAAATATCAGGAAGAAATCATTTTATCTAGCCAACAAGCAACTAGAATCTATAACACTTTAAAAGAGTACAAACTTGATAAAACAAAAGATACTTACGAAGGGTGTTTAGGTGATTTTGAATTCACATTAAGTAGTGGCAAAGATATCGACATTGTCATTATTAATAAAAACCTTATTAGTTATGAAGGTCAAACATACAAAACTAAAGACATTGACCTATTTGTTGAAGCATTGCGTTTATATTATGACTTAGGTGATAAAAAGACCATCACTTTAGATGAATTAAAAAAGCTTGTAAAAGAAAAAGGTAAAAGCCTAAGATATCAGGATTTAGAAGAATATCTTCATTATAATGCCGGAGATTATGAAGTGGTTTACCATTTTCCAATAGATAATCAATATAGCTTATTTGTGAGTTGTTTAAATGATGCTAATTCATCAGAAAAGATAATGTTAATTAATGATAAAGGTGAATCAATTGAAATAAGAGAAAATGATATTGATAGCTTTATCAATCAATAGAGACTACAATTATCAATATTAAGAGGTGAATAATGAAAAATATCGAAAAGTATCAAAAGTTAGCACAATTAATTGTTAAAAGAGGTGTTAATGTTCAAAAAGGACAGCCAGTATTAATTAGAATTGCTGTTGACCAATATGAATTCGCTAGAATGTTAACTAAAGAAGCTTATAAAGCTGGGGCATCAACTGTTGAAATCGATTATCGTGATACCAATTTAGCTGTATGTCGCTCACTTTATGAAGATGAAGAAACTTTATGTAATATCCCTGATTGGCAATATGACCGTGAGAAATATCGTCAATCAAAAGGAATTTGTTCCATAGGCATTGTGTCTTCTTCTCCTGATGCTTATAAGGATGCTGATAATACTAAGATGGCCAAAATGAATATCGCTTATTCTAAGAAAACTAAAGATTTACAGCCTTATTTCATGAATAATATTGGTCAATGGTGCGTTGCTGGTATTCCTTCTGTTGAATGGGCTAAAGTTGTTTTCCCTGAATTAAACGATCAGGAAGCATTTGATAAATTAGAAGAAGCAATCTTTAAAGTATCAAGAATTGATGATTCAGATCCAATCGACAATTGGGTTAAACATGATGAAACATTAGCCAATAACGCTAAAAAGATGAATGAATATCAATTTGATAAGATGCACTTTGTAAGTGAGCTTGGTACTGACTTATATGTTGGTTTAGTTAAAAATCACAAATGGGTTGGCGGCAATGGCATCACAAATGGCGGCATTTTATTTGATCCTAATATTCCAACAGAAGAAATCTTCTGCATGCCTGATAACACTGATATCAACGGTATTGTCTATGCTTCAAAACCTTTATTATTTAGTGGGGATCGTATTGAAGACTTTTATTTAGTATTTAAAGATGGCAAAGTAGTTGATTATGATGCAAAGAAAGGTAAAGAAAGTTTAAAAGCTTTAATCGAAACCGATGAAGGCTCTTCATCTTTAGGTGAAGTAGCTCTTGTACCTTATGATTCGCCAGTTAGTGATACTGGCATCTTATTCTCAGATACTTTATATGATGAGAATGCAGCTTGCCATTTAGCACTTGGTGCTTGCTATCCTGAAAATATTGAAGGTGGATATGATATGAATGATGATGACTTTAAAGTCCATCATTGCAATGACTCAGCAATACATGAAGACTTTATGTTTGGCACTAGAGAATTAAGTGCTGATGGTATTACAAAAGACGGCGAGATTATTCCTATTTTCCGCCATGGAAACTTTATATTTTAAAAAAACAGGTTATAAACCTGTTTTACTTTTAGATAAATAAAAAGGAGAACGATTGTTGGACTTGTAAACTGAAAGTAGACAAATAAAAAAGTCTACTTTTTTATTTGTCATAATTAATTTACAGGAGGTAAT
>CAKUWO010000002.1 GCA_934699415.1 uncultured Erysipelotrichaceae bacterium | reverse complement strand
AAAGATGAAGAAATTCAAAGTGCAATTGATATTATTCATTCCGTATCTGGAGATATGAAATTGCCAAATACAGGTATCTTATTTACATTGCCAGTTACTAGATGGGAAGTGTCTAAAAACTAACTATGAATACATTGTTTTATTTAGCTTTAGCAATGCTTGCTGGCTTGCTTATGACACGTATTACACGTTTAGTAAAGCTTCCAAATGTCACTGCATATTTGATTGCAGGTGTATTGATTGGACCTTGTGTATTTAAACTTGTTCCAGAAGATCAATTAACAAATTTTAGTATTATCACAGAAGCAGCCTTAGGTTTTATTGCTTTCTCAATTGGCGATCAGTTTAAACTAGACAGTTTAAAAGCCATTGGAAAACCAGCATTGATTATCACGGCTTTGGAATCTATTGGCGCTGTGGTATTTACGATGAGTATTACATTGCTGCTTGGATTTGATCCGATTATCTGTATCATGCTTGGTGCACTTTCAGCTTCCACTGCTCCTGCAGCAACATTATTGATTGTTCGTCAGTATAAAACAAGTGGTCCTTTAACAGATATGTTATTGCCAGTCGTTGCGGCAGATGATGCAACGGGTTTGGTTGCATATTCTATCTGCGTTAATATTGCAATCAACATGGTAAATCATCAATCATTTAATGTAACAAATACATTATTGATTCCACTTCTAGATATTGTAATTGCTTTGTTACTTGGTGCTTTTTTGGGATTCTTGCTGGCAGTTAGTAACCGTTATTTTAAGTCTCATACAAACCGTATGTCATTAGCAATTGCAGGTGTATTCCTGGGTGTTGGATTAGCAGATCATTTTGGCTTATCTAACCTGTTATTATGTATGGCAATGGGTGCTGTATATGTTAACTTGAGAGACGATGCGGAAAGAATTCTTGGATGCATTGATGACTGGACATATCCATTGTTCATGCTGTTTTTCGTTGTTTCAGGTGCACAGTTGAACCTTGCAACTTTACCAAAGGTTGGATTGATTGGTATCGTTTATATTATTGCGAGATTCTCTGGCAAGTTTGTGGGATCCTGGCTTGGTGGAACAATTACACATCAGCCAGCAGTTATAAAAAACAATATCGGCTGGGCTTTGATGCCTCAGGCTGGTGTTGCGATTGGTATGGCTACAATGGCATTGGCACAATTGCCTGCAGAATATGGTCAGCCAATCCAGACGGTCATCTTAAGTGCAACGCTTGTATATGAGGTCATTGGACCAATTGCAAGTAAGAATGCATTGAAGCGTGCTGGTGAAATTCATACAGAAGGATAAATAAAGCGCTCTAAAATTAGATGAGGTGTCAAAAAATAAATTTTCAAATAACATGAGGAATTGAATGAATTTCAACGCCTCAAACAACTTGAGCGATGGGAAGTACATATGGTGACAGAAATGTCATTCTATGTACTTCTTTTTTGATTTCAGAATTAGAAATAATCGTCTTTGAACTCCTGTCTGTCTTGTATGTCTAATCCACGCTTTTTAAGTTCATCAAGGACCAGTTCAAGCATTCTCTATATTTGAACACTGATTATTCATCAAGACATCATGAACATCATGTTATTTTACAATATGTCAAAACCTCAACCAATTTTGGATATTCATATTTGCTTCATAAATTCAAGGGTTTTATCATTTACTACATAAATAATAAATTGCTTTATGTTAGAATATATAGGATTCTAGGAGGATTATATGATTGATATTAAATTGATTCGTGAAAATCCAGATCTCGTAAGAGATAATATTAAAAAGAAATTTCAAGACCACAAATTACCTTTAGTAGATGAGATTATTGATTTAGATACTCGCTATCGTGAATTACGTAAAAAAGGTGATGAATTACGCTCTTTTAGAAATACTAAATCTAAAGAAATTGGTGGCCTTTTAAAAGATGGAAAGAAAGATGAAGCTGAAGCAGTTAAGAATGAAGTAGCTAAAATTGGTGATGAAATTAACAATTGTGGTGAAGAAGAAAAGCAACTTGAAGAACTTATTCGCTCTAAGATGATGTTGATTCCTAATATCATCGATCCATCAGTTCCAATTGGCGAAGACGATACTCATAACGTTGAAATTGAACGTTTTGGCGAACCATTTGTCCCAGAATATGAAGTACCACATCATGCAGATATTCTTGATAAGGTTGATGGGCTTGATAAAGAATCTGCAGGAAGAACAAGTGGCGAAGGTTTCTATTATCTTAAAGGTGATATTGCAAGACTTCATGAAGCTATGTTAGCTTATGCTCGTGACTTTATGATTGATAAAGGATTCACATACTTTGTGCCACCATTTATGATTAGACATGATGTTGTTGATGGAGTTATGTCATTTGAAGAAATGGATTCTATGATGTATAAGATTGAAGGTGAAGACTTATATCTTATTGGTACTTCTGAACATTCAATGATTGGTCGTTTCAAAGGACAAATTATCAAAGAAGATACTTTACCTCTCGCTCTAACTTCTTATTCACCTTGCTTTAGAAAAGAAGGTGGAAGTCATGGTATCGAAGAGCGTGGTCTTTATCGTGTTCATCAGTTTGAAAAACAAGAAATGGTTGTTTTATGCAAACCTGAAGAATCTATGGATTGGTACAACAAGATGTGGTCATATACTGTTCAATATTTCCGTAGCTTAAATGTTCCAGTTCGTACTCTTGAGTGTTGCTCAGGTGATTTAGCTGATTTAAAAGTTAAATCATGTGATGTTGAAGCTTGGAGTCCAAGACAAAAGAAATACTTTGAAGTTGGCTCTTGCTCAACATTAGGCGATGCTCAGGCTAGAAGATTACAAATTAGAGCCAAAGGAAATGAAGGCACTTATTATGTAAATACCTTAAATAATACTGTAGTTGCTACGCCACGTGGCATGATTGCGGTTATTGAAAATAACTATAACGAAGATTGTACTATTACAGTTCCTGAAATCTTAAGACCTTATATGGGTGGAACTGCTTTAATTAAGCCTAAGAAGTAATAAATGTTTCACGTGAAACGTAGATATTGAAAAATTAGATTAATTATGTAAAATAATATAGGTGCAACAGATGTGTTCTAATCTGGTCAGGTCAGGAATGAAGCAGCCATACGAACCTCCGTCTGTGTGCACCTTTTTTATTATGACAAGAGAAGAAAAATATATGAGAGAAGCTCTTCTAGAAGCTAGAAAAGCCTATGAAGAGGATGAAGTTCCGATTGGCTGTGTTATTGTGCTAAATGATGAGATTATTGCTAGAGCACATAATCATAAGGAACAAAACAAAGATCCTTTATCGCATGCAGAAATTGAAGCTATTAGACTTGCGGTCTCTAAAATAAATTCAAGATATCTTAATGACTGTGAATTATATGTTACTTTAGAACCATGTTTAATGTGTGCAGGCGCTATATCACATTCTCGTTTAAATAGAGTTATTTTTGGGGCATCAGATCCTAAAACAGGCTCAATAAAATCTAATCTTAATTACTTAGAATACAAAGGCATTAATCACCATCCCGATGTAATGGCTGGTGTAATGGAAGAAGAATCTTCGCATATTTTAAAAGAATTCTTCGCTCGTAAAAGAGCTTTAAAATTCAATAAATAGATAACAGGAGATGGGTAAGACCATCTCTTATTCATGTTATAATTAATAAGAATATGACTATGAATTATAAAGTTTTATATCGTGTATATCGACCTCAAAAATTTGAAGATGTTGTAGGTCAGGAAGTTATTACTCAAACATTACAAAATTCCATTTTGAAGCATCATATCGCTAATGCTTATCTTTTTTGTGGCCCAAGAGGAACAGGAAAAACTAGTGTAGCTAAGATTTTTGCGAATGCTATTAATTGTAAATCATTTAATGGTGAAGTATGCAATGAATGTGATAGTTGCAAAGTAGCACAAAGCGGAAATCACCCAGATATAATCGAATTTGATGCTGCCAGTTATTCACGTGTCGAAACAATGCGCGAAATGTTGAAGACAGTTTATTTCCAACCAACAGTCGGCAATTATAAAGTTTATATAATTGATGAAGTTCATCAATTATCAGAGGGAGCTGCTTCTGCTCTTTTAAAGACAATTGAAGAACCACCATCACATGTAGTTTTTATTTTAGCTACAACAGATCCTCAAAAAGTATTACCAACTATTCAATCAAGATGTCAGAGATACGATTTTAAGAAAATAGACAACATCACTATTGTTGAGAGAATGAAGAGTATTCTTTTAAATGAAAAAGCACAATATGATGAAGATGCATTATATACCATCGCTTCTTTAGCTGATGGTGGTATGCGTGATGCTTTATCAATTCTTGAACAATGTATGACTTATGGTGATGGTAAGGTTTTAACTGATGACGTCGATAAGATTTATGGTCTATCATCAGTTCAACAAAGAGCTTCTATCTTATCCTATGCTCACCAAAATAAGATTGAGGATGCGGTTAAACAATTAAGACTCTTTTATCATAACGGAATAGATTTAAAAAGATTAACCATTAATTTGGTTGATGATGTTAAAGAAGCTTTAATTTATGCTGAATCACATTCTGATATCTGTCTTAATAAAATCACCACAAGCGATGCAGAGATGATATTAAGAATTACTAATGAAAGTAATTTACTCAAAGATATTGATGTACTTTTAGAATTATTAAATGATTTTAAATTAGGAATGACTGTTTTATCGTCATTTGAATTAGCTCTTATTAAAATTGCTTTAAATAATGCACCGAAACAAATTAAAGAAACAAAAGTAGAAGATTCAAAAGTAGAATATTTAAAAGAAGAAGATTCAATAACAAATGTTTCACGTGAAACAATTGTAAAAGAGTTAGTAAATGTTCCAGAATCTCCAACAATTGAAGAAGTAGATATCCAAGGTTTGGAATATAATCCAATAGAGCCACTATATATCGAAGAAACAATCCCTGAAGAAGCGATTACAGATCAAGTAAAACAAGATAGTTATGTTACCACATCATTAGAAGAGGTAGAATTTGATGATGAACAATTATTGCCTGTTATGTGTAATGCTACAAAAGATGAGAAGCTCAAAACTGAAACACAACTTTATGGCAATTTAGCTAACTATGCTTTCTCAAGTGATCGCAAGTACTACAACGCTTTAAAAGAAACGGGTATTTTTGCAACAAACGAGGATTTCATCATCTTTGAAAAAGGTGATTACAATTCTAAAGAGATTAATGAAAGCTCATTTAACTATCAATTATATTTCTTCTTAAAAGAAGAGATGGGTATTGATAAGATGTGCTATTTTGCAGATGAAGAGCGTAAAAACAAACTCATTTCATACTTTGTTAAAAATAAAGAAAGGGGTAAAACTTTACAAGTATCTATCCCTAAATATCAAGAAGATTCTTTTGGTTCATCACATAATAGTGTAGAAGATCGTTTAAAAAATCTCTTTGGTGACAAAGTAAATATCGAAGATTAGTAATAGGTAAGATGTATGTTTCCGGATAAATTTGAAAAAGCTTCAACATTATTAGAAAAACTACCAGGAGTAGGTAATAAAACAGCGCAAAGATATGTTTTTGCGCTTTTAAAATTACCGCCTGAAGTTAGAGAAGATTTAGGTAATGCTATTCTGGCGTTAAATAATTTAAGAAGATGTGAGAAATGTGGTTTCTTAAGTGATGGAGATATATGCGACTTTTGTAAAGATAACAACCGTGATAAATCACAAATCATGGTTTTATCTTATGACCAAGATGTTAACGCAATCGAAAAGACCAATGGCTATCATGGCTTATATCATGTTATTAACGGAGAAATTTCATCAATTAAAGGCATTTATCCTGAAGATTTAAATATTCAAAGTTTAATAAATCGCATTGATGAAACTATTAAAGAAATCATCATTGCTACACCATTCACAATGGAAGGTGAAATGACAGCTATGTATCTTAATAAAATTCTTAAAGATAAGAATGTTAAGGTTACCAGATTAGCTCACGGTTTACCAATGGGCGCCAATTTAGATTATGCTGATGAATGGACTCTTCTTAAAGCGATGGATAATAGAAAGATATTGGAAAATGAATGAGAAAGTAATATTTAAAGGTTTTTCTAAAAACGATACTTTAAATAATGTTTTAGTGCCTATCTCATTAAAAGCGGACAAGGTAATCTTTTTCTCGCGCGAAGAATATTCTCTAAAAGTAGTAGAAGGATGTAAAGAAGTATTAAATAGCAGAGGGATAGAAGATATCGAATTCATCTTAATTTGTGACGAAAAGAATGAATTAGATGATTATTTCAATAAGTATCCCAATGCATTAGTGGATATGACTGGCAGCCGATATATCCTTTTACGTTTATTTGAACAAGCTCAGAAACATCATAACGATGTTTATTACTATGACTCGGAAGATAATTGTATTAAAAGTTACCATAGCCATGGCTGTTATAAAGAAAAAGTTCCTTCTTTATCAATTAAAGAACTAATAACCTTATCAGGAGGGAAGATTGTATCTAATATCCATCGCCATCCTGAATTAAAAAACAATGAAATCAATGAAGCTATTGTTAAAATGGTTGAAAATAACCTTGATAACTATAGTGAATTCATTGCTTTTGTTAATGTAGTGAATAAAATTATTGTTAAAGAAGAAGATACACTAACCCATCCTTTAACAAAAGAAGAGTTTAATCGTCTTAAACAACAGCCAATTCTTCAACAAGCTTTAAAATTAAATTTATTTAATTTAAATAAAGATAGTTTGAATTTTGATAATCATGTTAAACAACAATTATTTTTAGTTGCTGGAACCTGGCTTGAATCATACTTATATCTAAAATTAAAAGAAAATAACTATTTCAATGATGTGATGATGAGTGTTGTTATAGACTTCTCCGAGAAACACGATCGTCGTTTTCCAGTTATTTGTGAAATTGATGTTTTAGCATCACACCTTAATGCCCTTTATTTTATTTCTTGTAAGTCAAACAAAGTTGATACCAATGCACTAAATGAGATTAAAATCCATAACACTATGTTCGGTAATGACCTCTCAAAACCTGTTATTTGTACATTAGAAGACTTAAGAAATTGTAATATTAATATCTATCAAAAAGCACAAGAGTTAGGGATTGTGGTTATAGATTTAGAAATAGTTAAGAATCAAAGAATCTATTCAATGTTTGAATAGCTAGAAAGGAGAGAGTATGGCAGCAATCGCTTATATCACTGATGGCAAGATGTTAGAGCTACATCGTTTGAATCGTAATTCAGAAATGAATTTTTGGCGTTTATCAGCAAAAAATAATTTCCGTCAATTCAATGTAGGGGATTTGCTGTTCTTTTTATCCAAAGATAAAAGACATTCTCTCAATGGTGAAAAAGGGATTATCGGTTATGGAAGATGCGAAAGTTTCTTTAAATCCAATAGTGAAGCTATGTGGAATAAGTTTGAAACTAAAAACGGATACCGGAATAAAATAGAATTTAAAAATGCCCTTAAGAAATTAACTAAAGATAAAAAATTGCCAAAACAAATATCATCTATCTATTTAAATGATGTGGTCTTTTTTCAAGCACCTATTTTTTTAAGTGAATGTGGTTATGAGCTCCCATCACAAGTAGAGAGTTATATCTATTTAAATGATGAAATCCCTTTAAAGATTCTTTCTTTCGCAAAAGAATCGCCTGATATTTGGACTATGAACCACGAAACAGAAGATTGCATTGATAAAGAGATATGTCGTTATCACTTGAATCAAATTATTAATAAATATAATCCTATACCTCTATCTAACAATCAATTCAAGGAAGCTAATTGTCTTTTGAAAGAAATATGTAATAACGACCAAGAAATTTATCTATTTGCTGATAAGATTGAAGCTTATAAGATTATGGATAAAGAAATTAATATTTATTTTCCAAAGCTTAAAGGAATTGATGATCGTATATTTATTGGACAAGCATATCTAATTAATCAAGATATCAATAAATATCATGATAATATCAAACTTAATTTTTACTTTGTTAAAGAAGGTGAATTAATAAAATGGTAAATAAAAGAATTATTACAATGCAAGATTTATCGTGCCTTGGTAAATGTTCACTAAATGTTGCCTTGCCAATTTTTGCAGTCTTGGGAATTGAAGCTATTCCACTTCCTACAACCGTTTTATCATCGCATACCGCTTATAAAGATTATGTAAAAAAAGACATGAGCGATATCATGAAACCATTTATTAATCATTGGAAGAAAGAAAATATCAAAGTAGATGGTATCTCAATAGGATATTTAGCTTCTTCTAATCAAGTAGAAGATGCGATTTTATTAATCAATAATTATCCTGAAGCAATTAAATTATTGGATCCATGCATTGCTGATAACGGTAAATTTTATAGTGGCTTTGATTATAGTTATGCTGATGCTTTAAAAGAGTTAATTTATAAAGTTGATATTATTTGTCCAAATATTACTGAAGCATGTTTTATATTGGGCAAAGAATATAAAGAAGATTTTAAAGAGGAAGAAATTAAAGAAATATTAAAAGCTTTAAAAGAGTTAGGACCAAAAGAAGTAGTTCTCACCAGTGTTAAAAAAGAAGCTAAGTTTGGTATTGCAATAATAGATTCTCTTAACAATATCTCTTTTTATTTTAAAGATAAAATAGAAGGATCTTATTTTGGAACAGGAGATGTATATAGTGCGACATTCTTTAGTTATTTAATTCAAGGTAAAGATTTTAAAGAAAGCGCTATAAAAGCAGTTAATTATGTTTATCAAGTAATTAAACAAACAAAAGAAAGTAATGGTAGTAGAGATATAAATTTAGAAAGCTCACTCTGTTATTTAATGGATGAAGGTATATAATAATCACATGAAAAATAAATATGAACGTTTAGGCCTTATTGAAGAAGAAATTGTTAAAGGTCTATTAGAACTAAATTTAAATACGATGCAAGAATATGATGAAGCCGTTTTATTTTTTCTCAATGATACTCATTTTGAAGAAATTGGTAATTTTTTAGATGTTGGCGACTTTGCGATGGCAAAAGATGCAACCAAAGGATTATTTTATCTTGCAGGAGATTTAATGCTATTCCCACTATATGAAAAAATACTTGAAGTATTAGCTGATTTAAATGATGAAGATTATAGTGAAGTAATTAAACACTATGAAGCAATGTTAGAAAGCCGTAATGCTTTTATTAAGGAGTTTTCATGTACCGAGCTATAGTAGTAGGGGCTGGACATGCTGGTGTTGAAGCTGCTTTATCACTTGCTAGAAGAGGTAATAAAACAGCTTTAATTACCATTAATTTAAATCATATTGCTAAAATGCCTTGCAATCCATCAATTGGTGGACCAGCTAAAGGTATTGTTGTGCGTGAAATTGATGCTTTAGGCGGTGAAATGCCACATATTGCTGATAAGACAGCGTTACAATTCAAAATGCTCAATACTGCTAAAGGTCCAGGAGTGCAATGTCTTCGTGTGCAATCAGATAAACTTGCTTATTCAGCGATGATGAAAGATGTCTGCATGAATCAAGAAAATCTTGATGTTATTGAAGATATTGTTGAAGAAGTATTAGTTGAAAATGGCAAAGCTAAAGGTGTAAGACTTCAAAACAATGGCATTTTAGAAACGGAAGTTCTTGTTTTGACCACTGGTACTTATATGGACTCAACCATCATGATTTCTGATTGGACCAAGTCAGAAGGGCCGGACGGTGATAGTACTACTAAAAACTTATCTGAATCTTTGAGAAATTTAGGTTTAAGATTATTTCGTTTAAAAACAGGAACGCCACAGAGAATCTTAACTTCATCTATTGATTTCTCTAAAACACATTACGAACCAGGAACAGCAGGAAGACTCGCCTTTTCTGAAGATAGTAAAGATGAAGATTTATTACCATTTGATAAACAATGGCCTTGCTATCTTACGTATACCACCGAAAAAACTCATGAAATTATTCGTGCTAATCTCAATCGCTCATCGATGTATTCGGGGGTAGTAAAGGGAGTAGGTCCTCGTTATTGCCCATCAATTGAAGATAAAGTTGTACGTTTTTCTGATAAGCCACGTCATCAATTATTCTTAGAACCTGAATCCGCTTCTATGGATACAACATATCTACAAGGTTTCTCAACTTCTATGCCAAAAGAAGTTCAAGAAGAAATGGTTCATTCTTTACCAGGCCTTGAAAATGCAGTAATTAAAAAGTATGCCTACGCAATTGAATATGATGCCATAAATCCATTACAAGTTAAACCAAACCTTGAAACCAAAGTGATTGAGAACCTATTTATTGCTGGTCAGATTTTGGGTACCTCAGGTTATGAAGAAGCGGCAGGACTTGGTTTGATTGCTGGTATTAATGCTAGTTTAAAATTAGAAGGTAAAGAGCCTCTTATTCTTAGAAGAGATGAATCTTATATTGGTGTCATGATTGATGACTTAGTAACAAAAGGCACTAATGAGCCTTATCGCTTACTTACAAGTCGTGCTGAATATCGTTTACTTTTAAGACATGATAATGCTGAAGATCGCCTTATTAAATACGGTTATAATTTGTCATTAATTAGTGAAGAAAGATACCAAAGATACCTTAATCATAAAAAGGAAATCAACGATGTAATCGAACTCCTTAAAGCTTTAAGAATAGAAAACAATGCAGCATTAACAACTTATCTTAAAGATAGAGGTTATGAGACTGATAAAGGAGCTTATAATGGATATGAATTAGTTAAGCGCCCTGATATTTCAACTTATGATATTTTATCTTTAGCTAGAATCGAAAGTAGTGCAGAAATCTGTTCTTCGGTTGATATCTATATTAAATACGAAGGATATATCGCCAAAGCTCAAAAAGCAGCTGAAAGGATGCAAAAACTTGAAAGACGCACTTTACCATTAAACATCGATTATTTACAAGTCGATAATCTAAGAATTGAAGCTCGTCAGAAATTAAATCTTGTTAAACCTAGAACTTTGGGTCAAGCAAGTCGTATTTCTGGTATCAATCCTGCTGATATTCAGGTTTTAGCTATGCACTTAAGAAAGAATCATTTTAAAGGAGGCGAAGAAGATGAAGATTGAAGATGTTGTTAGCAATGTTCACGTTTATGGCTTTGATGATGCCATGCGTGGAAGCAAATATTCCATGGCTGTTGATGTCAATAAAGTAAGCGAAGAAATTACTCCAACCATCAAAAAGCTCGCTGCTTGTGGTTTAGGACAGGGACATGACAATTTCTTAAATGGTGTTATTGTTCAATTTGATTTAACTTTTACTAATAAAGCATGGGTAGAGGCGGAACGCTACCACTTTCTTGATTTTGTATCCTCACAATCAACAATGCATCGCATTACTCGTTTTGATTTAGACAAATCATATATTGAATATACAGATTCTCGTATTATTGAAATTATGAAGGAAAAGGTTAATGAATATAATAGCTTAAAAGAAACAGATCCTAATAATCCTACATTAAATGATAAATATCTTGAGATTTTATATTCAAACCCAGCAGGTTTTAAAATTACCGCTAAAATGACAACTAACTATCGTCAGTTGAAAACTATCTATCAGCAACGCCGTTATCACCGCTTACCTGAGTGGCGGACATTTTGTGAATGGATAGAAACCTTACCAGAATCATATTTAATTACTGCTGCAGCTAAAAAAGAAGCATAATTATTGTTTGGGAAATAGTTTTTAGACTTTATTTAAGTTATAATAGAGTCATGACACCAAAACAATTCAAAGAAGAATGTGCAAAACATGGATTAGAATTGAGCGAGGGTCAACTCGCTCTTTTTGATGCTTATTACAACTTTTTAGTACAAGAAAATGAGAAGATGAATCTCACAGCTATCACCAAAGAAGAAGATGTTTACGAAAAACATTTCTTTGATTCTTTATTACCATCTTTTGATGCTGAAATTAAAGGCAAGGTATTAGATGTTGGGAGTGGAGCAGGATTTCCAGGGATGGTTTTAAAAATTGCTTATCCTGAAATTGATATGACTTTACTCGATTCCAATGGTAAAAGAATTAACTTCTTAGATGAACTGATCACCTTATTAAAAATAGATGGTGTAAGAACAGTTTTAGGAAGAGCTGAAGATTTTACTTCTAAAAATCGTGAAGTATTTGATGTAGTTACCGCAAGAGCTGTAGCACCACTCCCGATCTTATTTGAACTTTGCGCACCAGCGGTTAAAAAAGAAGGCCACTTCTTAGCTATGAGAGGCTCTAGAGGTTTAGAAGAAATGGAAGAAGCTATAAAAGCATATAAAACATTAGGCTTTTTAGCACCAATTATTAAAATTCAAGAACTTGATGAAGGAAAACGTATTTTACTTGACTATAAAAAAGATAGGGGTACACCAAATATGTATCCACGTCCTTATGCGCAAATCAAGAAGAGGCCTTTATGAAGAATGTTGTTGAAATAAAAATTGATGAGATTAAACCTAATCGTAGTCAACCGAGATTATCTTTTTATGAAGATTCGTTAAAAGAATTAGCTAATTCCATTGATGAGAACGGTTTATTACAACCAATTGTCGTCAGAAAGATGGATGATGGATATGAATTGATTGCTGGTGAGAGACGTTATCGTGCTCATAAAATACTTAATAAAGAATATATTGATGCAATTGTTATTGATAAAAATGATGATGAATCTGCCGATTTAGCTCTTATTGAAAATATGCAACGTGAAGAATTATCTTCAATCGAAGAAGCTAAAGCGATGCAACATATCTTAAATGAAAGAAAGATTACGCAAGCTGAACTTGCCCATCGTCTTGGCTATACCCAATCAACAGTAGCTAATAAATTACGTTTATTAAAACTTTCTAATAATATTAAAGAAGCTATTGCTAAAGGTGATTTAAGTGAAAGACATGCTAGAGCTTTATTAAAAGCTGATGAAAAAGATCGCGAAGCTATTGCTGAAGTTATTATTGAAAGAGATTATACCGTTAAAGAAACCGAAGATTATATTGATGAATTATATAATCGTTATAAAAAAGAAAAAGGTGTAAGTAATAATATCAAGATTGGTATTAATACTATTAAACAAGCTTATGAATTATGTCGCAAATCAGGGCTTGATGCATCTATTCAAGAAACTGATTATGAAAAAGAAGTTAAAATCGTTATACGATTTAAGAAATAAGGAGATAAGATGGGGAAGATTATAGCTATTGCTAACCAAAAAGGTGGTGTAGGTAAAACAACAACCTGCATTAATATCGCTGCTGGTTTAGCATATTTAAACTCTAAAGTATTACTTGTAGATTTTGATCCACAAGGTAATGCCACGCAAGGTGTTGGATGTACTATCAATATGAATGAGCCAACAATTTATGACTCATTGATTAACAATTTACCAATTGGTGAAACTATCCGTCATCTACAAACGCCACCAATTGATATCGTACCTAGTAATATCAACTTAGCTGGTGCAGATCTTCAACTTGTTAAGATTGAAGAAGGTAGAGAAAGTAAATTAAAAGAAGCTTTAGCACCAATTAAAGACAATTATGACTTTATCTTAATTGATTGCCCTCCATCTTTAGGATTGCTTAACACTAACGCTTTAACATCAGCTGATTCAGTTATTATTCCAGTACAATGTGAATATTATGCACTTGAAGGTGTTACTCAACTTTTGCAAACAATTCGTTTAATTCAAAAATTATTCAATCCACGTTTAAGAATTGAAGGTGTATTACTTACTATGTTTGATACGCGTACTAAATTAAGTATCGAGGTTCAACAAGAAGTTAGATTACATTTCAAAGAAAAAACATATAAAACTGTAATTCCACGTAATATTAAATTAACTGAATCTCCATCGCGTGGTAAAAGCATCTTTGACTATGCTTTAAGATCTGATGGAGCTAAAGCTTATGTCGCTTTAACAAAAGAAATTCTTGATAATAATAAGTGAGGTAAAGACTGATGGCTAAACATGAAAATGGATTAGGTAAAGGCCTTGAAGGCATGGGTAATGTATTTGGGGTTTCAATTGATGAAATGTTAGATGAAATCTCAAGTGGTAGCGGTGAAAATGGAAGTGTTAAATTACCAATTGATAAGATTAGAAGAAACCCATACCAACCACGTAAAACTTTTGATGAAGAAAAGCTTCAAGAATTAGCACAATCCATTAAGGAACATGGTGTTTTCCAACCGATTCTTGTTCGCGAAGCAATTGAAGGCTATGAGCTTGTAGCGGGTGAGAGACGTCTTAGAGCTAGTAAGATGGCAGGACTTAATGAAATTCCAGCGATTGTTGTTAAATTTGATGAGCAACAAATGATGGAAATATCTTTACTGGAAAATATTCAACGTGAAGATTTGAGCCCTATTGAAGAAGCTTTAGCCTATGAAGAATTAATTAATAAACTAGGCTATACTCAAGAAAAATTAGCTCATCGACTTGGTAAATCACGCTCTAATATCACCAATATGTTGCGTCTTTTAAAACTTCCTAAGGAGCTACAAGAAGAAGTAAAGAAGGGCAAATTATCTTATGGTCATGCAAGAGCTTTATTATCTCTTGATGATGAAAAAAGAATGATTGAACTTGCTGAAAAAACAATTAAAGAAGGTTTATCAGTAAGAGAGCTTGAAAAGCTTGTAGCTACTAAAGAAGATAAAGAAGTTAAAAAGAAAGAAGAAAAGAAAGATCCTTTCTTTGAAGATGTGAGACATCGCTTAGAAAATAATTTCGCAACAAAAGTTGATATATCTAAAAAAGCGATTACTATTCATTTCAATGGAACTGATGATTTAAATCGTATCTTAGAAAAAATTGGAATGTTAGAAGACTCACTTTTAGATGATTAATCTATGTTAAAATTTTAGATAGAAAAGGGGATTCTTTATGAGTGAAAAAGATAATGCATTAGCTGAAGAAGCTAAGACAGAAAAGATTGTTTTAACTTTAAATGATGAAGTAGAGACTGAAGAAAAAGAAGAAGTAACAGCCGAAGAAATTTCAAAGGTTGATTTTGATGAATCAAAACTTTCTGACGAAGAAAAACAAATGATTGCTGACTTTGCCGAAAAAATCGATATCATGGATGCTACAACTATTCTTCAATATGGTGCTTCAGCTCAAAACAAAGTAGCTGATTTCTCTGACAATGCCCTCAAGAATGTTAAAGCTGCTGATATTGGGGATATCAATGATGTAATGACGGATCTTGTAGGACAGCTTAAAGGTTTTGATGTTGATGAAAAAGATGGCTTTCTAACTAAATTATTCAAAAAAAGTGCCAATAAAGTAGAAGCTATTAAAGCTAAATATGATGATGCTGAAAAGAATATCGAAAAGATTGTAAAAGCACTTGAAGTACATCAAATTACTCTTTTAAAAGATATTGCTTTATTAGACCAGCTTTATGCTAAAAACCAGACTAACTATAAGGAAATCTCAATGTATATTCTTGCTGGTCAAAAGAAGTTAGCAGAAATCAAAGAAAAAGATCTCCCTGCTTTAGTTGCTAAAGCACAGGAAAGTGGAAGTTCTGAAGATGCTCAAGCAGTTAATGATTTAAATAATGCTATTAGTCGTTTTGAAAAGAAACTTCATGACCTTGAATTAACACGCATGGTTTCATTACAAATGGCACCACAGATTCGATTAGTTCAAAACAACGACACTTTAATGAGTGAAAAGATCCAGTCAACACTTGTTAATACCATTCCTCTTTGGAAGTCTCAAATGCTTATTGCTTTAGGCATTCAGCACTCACAAGAAGCTATTAAAGCAGAAGGCGCAGTAAATGAGATGACAAATCGTATGCTTAAAGAAAATGCTGAACAGTTACATATGGCTACAACCAAAACTGCTGAAGCTAGCGAAAGAGGCATTATTGATATTGCTACACTTACTGAAACCAATAAACAACTCATTGATACACTTGAAGATGTTGCTAGAATTCAGAAAGAAGGTAGAGAGAAAAGAGCTGCTGCTCAACTTGAATTGCGTCGTATGGAAGTTGAATTATCAAAGAAACTTTCTAGTGTTCAAGATTCATTTGAAAATAAATAATAATTTAATATTGATAAAAGCCATTATAGATTGAGTCTATAATGGCTTTTATAATGATTATTACTTAAAGTAGAAGTTATCTAATAGCTGGTTCTTTATCTGCTTTCTTTAAGAAGATAAAGCCTAAAACAAAGAAAACAGCAAGCGATGCAACAGCGATATTAATAGTGCCACCAGCAAGCTTAACAGCAGCTAAGACAGCGGATCCTAAAAATGATGCACCTTTAGCAAAGATATCATAGATGCCAAAATATTCACCAGAGTTATCAGCAGGAATAATTTTGGAATAATACGAGCGTGACATTGATTGAATAGTACCTTGGAAACATCCAACACTGAATGCTAAGATAGCGAAGTCAAATAATGTTTTTAAAGTTAAAGCATAAATACAAATAAAGAAATAACCTGTAATACACATTAATAGAATTGATACAGTATCATATTTCTTTGATAATCTCGCAAAGAATAACGAACCCCCAAAAGCTACAACTTGGGTAGCTAACAAGAAGATAACCTGTCCTACAGTATTAAGATTTAAATTAGTGCCAATATTAATACAGTTATCGATGATAGTTCCAACACCATCAATATATAAGAAGAAGGCAATTAAGAAATAGAGAACCTTTTTATCTTTAGAAGCGATTTCTTTTAAAGTATTCTTCATCTTTCTGAGAGCATTTCTTAACTCATGAGGTTTCTTTTCAACATAGTTTTTCTGTTTATATGTTTGAAGTAAAGGGATTGTTACAATGGCCCACCATAATGCAGTAACACCAAATCCTACAAGTTTAGATACTTCATTAGAAATGATACTAAGCATATCCGGACCTAGAATATAGAAAACTAAAGCAATGAGGAAAGGGATGCATGAGCCAATATAACCCCAAGCATAACCATATGATGATACTTCATCCATTCTATCTTCACTTGTAACATCATTAAGCATTGAATCATATACCGTCAAAGATGCGTTATAACATACTCTAGTTAAGATATAGATAACAATAAATAAGAACCAACTATTGATAAAACCATTAAGTAAGCATCCAATAATGCCTAAAGCAGTAACAGTGGTAAAGAAGAATTTCTTAGCATCTTTACGATCTGATAAGATACCAAATACGGGACCTATCAAAGCAACAATAACAGTAACAATTGAGATTGATAAAGAATAATAAGCAGTTGCTTGGTCTGATGTTAATTTATCTTGTCCAATAGCTAATTGTTTGAACCAAATAGGAATAAGTGAACATGCAAGCATTGTGAATGCTGAATTGCCTACATCATATAAAGCCCATGCGAATTCCTGTTCACTTAATTTGTTGAAGGCTTTACTGTTGTTTATTTTCTTAAACAAACGATTCATTTTTTTCTACCCCTTAAAAAACTAAAAAACTGAGAAAAAATTCCCAGTAGAAGCAACTAATAACAGTAACTTGTGAAAAATATTAAAATATATGAATTACTCACAATGCAATATTATCAAATAAGCCCACCGCTAGCAACATTCAAAGCTATAATCATATATAGAGGTAACAAAGATGAAATATAAGAATTTGAATATTTTAGATTATGTTAAATGGCGTGGTGATTTAAGTTTTGACCAAGATGAATTTAATGAGATTGATGCTTTAGCTTTTGCCCGTCTATCATATCTATCACTTGATGGCATTGTTGATATGAGTGGTGATTATGTTGAGCTAAAAGATGCTTATAAACTTTATCATAGCACTATTAAAGATCGACCTATCTATTGGGAAGAAGATCCTAAACTATTTAAATTAATGGCTCATTCTAATCGTTATCAAAACATTAAATTATATTATTACGATAATATTTTTAATGAAGAAAAGGTAGAACAATTCTCAGCTTTGACAATTCAATTTAAAGATGGCGAAAATTTCATTTCATACCGTGGCACTGATAGTACTATCAATGGTTGGAAAGAAGATTTAATGATGACTTTTGATGATGTTGTACCTGCCCAAATATCTTCGCTTGATTACTTAAAATCAGTAAGCAGAGGAATAAGAGGGGATATTTATCTTGGAGGTCATTCAAAAGGCGGTAATTTAGCAATATATTCAAGTTTATTCTGTGATTGGGTAAGTGCTTTAAGAACTAAAGCGGTTTATTCTTTTGATGGCCCAGGACTTCAAGAAGGGGTATTTGATAATGTTAAAAACAAAGATGCCATCAACAAGATTACCAATTATATTCCTCAATCATCATTATTTGGCAGAATGTTAAGTCATAAAGAAAAACTATGTCTTGTTTATTCTTCAGCTACTGGTGCAATGCAACATGATATCTATTCATGGTCAATCTTAGGTAAGAAGTTTGTATATGCACTCAAAGAAACAAGTACTTCAACTATCTTCAATAAAACCTTTCATGATTATTTAGCTAAATTAACTAAGGAACAAAGAGCTGAAGTGGTTGATATTATCTTTGATATTGCTGAAAAATGTGAATTCAAAACAACTGATGAATTAGCTAAACAAATATTATTAAATTTCCCAACATTTGTTGGTAGTATTACAAGTTTAACGGATGAAGAAAGTAAAACCTTAAGAGAAGCATTTGAAGTATTAAAGAACTCGATGTTGATGGGCGTTAAAGATGAATTAAAGAATATCTTACCTCAAATTAAAGACAAGAAATGATTGTAATTTTAATTACTTCTTCTATAATATGTAAACATGAGTATGGAAATTAAATTAAATAGTAAAAATATTATCAATAACTTTATCTTCTCTTTAGTGTTTTTCATTCTCTGTCTAATCGCTTTAGTTATTAATGATGAAATTCTAAACCGCATTCGTTTCATCTTTATTATTGGTTCATTCTATTATGGCTATGGCATGATTGTTTCACTTAAACAGAAAAAGAATACGCAATTATTTAACATCAACCAAAAAGGAATTGATGTTAAAGGGGAATATGGCATTGGTTTTATCCCTTGGGAAGAGATTGAAAAAGTAAGTGCTAAGGGTAACAAGATGTTAAGAACTTTTGAAATAGCACTTGTAAACGAAAAGAAAACCTTATCAAGAGTATTAGACCATAAGTCTTTATTATCAAATAAATATCAAGGACATGAAGCTTTAAGTTTCGATGCTAGTTACTTTGATAAAGATTTAGATGAAGTTATTAAATTCTGCGAAGAGTGTAAAAAGAGATATCAAAAGGATATCTATGGAGGTCTTTAATGAAAGGTATTATATTTGATCTTGATGGTACATTAGTTAATACATTAGCTGATATTAATCATGCGGTTAATGCAATGCTTGAGGATTATGGTATTCCAGTTCAAACATTTGAAGATACCAAAAATCATCTCGGTCTAGGTTTTGAATTCTTAGTTGAACAGTCACTTCCTGAAAATAAAAAAGATTTATTTGAAGAAGCATTAGCTAAATTCTTATATTATTATGACCAATATTATATGGAAGAAACTAAACCATATGATGGCATTAAAGAATTATTAATTAAGTTACAAGATGAAGGCTATAAGTTAGCTATTAATTCCAATAAACGTCAAGAATATACCGAGAAGCTAGTTAAGAAATGTTTCCCGGAAATAAACTTTGTCGATATTATTGGAGCACGCTTTGATGAGCCTAAAAAACCAGATCCTAAAATGGCTTTAGAAATTGTTAAAGAAATGAATCTTAATAAAGATGAAGTAATCTTTGTAGGTGATTCTAAAACAGACTATAAAACAGCTCTTAATGGTGGCTTCTACTTTGTAGCTTGTGATTGGGGATTTGGCTTTTTAAATCTATTGCCACTTGAGCGTATAGCTTATACCAGTTCAGACTTATATAACTATATCAAGAATGCTTAGGCATTCTTTTTTTCTAAAGTCTTATTAGATAGCTTAAATAAGCTTTTTTGATATACTAGAGAAAGAGGTAAAAATTATGGCCAAAAGATTTTTAAATGGTACTACTGAAAATAATACAGTAACATTACTTATTTTATTAATTACACAAGTTATTACTTTCTTTACAGGAGGTTATAGACTTAACATCGCTGAACTTAATTATCGTCTTAACTATCGTTATTTAATTACTGATGCTGAAAAATATTTAGGTACTAATACTCTTGTATTGATAGCTAAGGTATTATCATCTATCGCTTTAGCGATTGTTGTTATTGGCATTGTCTTTGTGCTTTATTTATTACTAACCAAAAAGGAAAACAATATCATTCTTTCTTGGATGCTTATTATTTCATCAATAATTATGATGATTGTTTGGATTTTAATTTGCATCTATTCAGGTGGTTTAGTAATGACAGACATTGGTGGTTTAGTCTTTATTATTGCAGGCTTTATGTCAATTACTTTTGCATACACCACAAAAGAAGCATAAATCGCTTAAAACATTATAAATAACTGGATTTAAAAGCTTTTTAAGATACAATAGAGAGGACACTTTTGGGGGTATTTATGGAAGAAAAATTAAACGATCAAGAGTTATCAAGACGTAAAAAAATGGAAGACCTCAGAGCCATGGGAATTGATCCTTTTGGTCAGGCATTTGAGCGTACAGCTAACTCCAAAACATTAAATGATGAATTCGGTTCTTCAACAAAAGAAGAAATTGCTGCAAATACTAAAACAGTTAAAATTGCTGGACGTATTATGTCTAAACGTAGAATGGGTAAGATTGGTTTTATTCATTTACTTGATAAATATGGACAGATTCAGGCTGTTGTAAATAAAAATATTATTGGTGAAGAGAATTATGAAATCTTCAAACAATCAGACCTGGGCGATATTATTGGCATTGAGGGTGAAGTATTTAGAACTGATGCTGGTGAATTATCAATCAATGTAACTTCATATACTCATTTATCTAAAGCTTTACATCCATTACCAGAGAAATTCCATGGTTTACAAAATGTAGAAGAAAGATATCGTAGAAGATATCTTGATTTAATAACTAATGAAGAAAGTAGAAGAGTAGCTTTTGCACGTCCTCGTATTATTCGCGCTATTCAAAATTATTTAGAAAAAGAATGGGATTTAGTAGAAGTAGAAACACCTATCTTACAACCTATCTTAGGTGGTGCTTCAGCTCGCCCATTTATTACACATCATAATACTTTAGATCGTGATTTCTATTTACGTATTGCTACTGAACTACCATTAAAGAGATTAATTGTTGGTGGTATGGAAGGTGTATATGAAATTGGCCGTATTTTCCGTAATGAAGGTATGGACCCAAGACATAACCCTGAATTTACAACTGTTGAAGCATATGTTGCTTATTCAGATCTTGAAGGTATGATGCGTTTAGCTGAAGGTGTCTTCAAGGCTGCAGCATATGCATGTAATGGCAATTATGACGTTGTTGCAGGCGGCCACAAGATGAGTCTTGAAGGACCGTTCAAGAAGCTCAATATGGTTGATGCTGTAAGTGAGAAAACAGGAAGTGATTTCCGCAACTTAAGTCTTGAAGAGGCTGAAGCAGTAGCTAAGAAATTCAATGTTGAACTTGAACCACATGAGCACTCATTAGGCCATATCATTGATAAATTGTTCGAAGAGCTCTGTGAAGGTGATTTAATTGAGCCTACATTTGTTTATGGTCATCCAATTGAAATTTCACCTTTAGCTAAAAAAGATCCTAAAGATCCACGCTTTACTTTAAGATTTGAACTTTATGTCAATGGTATTGAATATGCTAACGCCTTTACTGAATTAAATGATCCTATAGATCAGAAAGAGCGTTTCTTAAAACAGGTTGAACTTAAAAATCAAGGTGATGAAGAAGCTTCTGAAGTGGATGAAGATTATGTAGAAGCTCTTGAATATGGTATGCCTCCTGCTGGTGGTATTGGTATTGGTATTGACCGTTTAGTAATGTTACTTACAGGTAAAGAATCAATTCAAGAAGTTATCTTATTCCCGACTATGAAACCTAGTGATAAGAAGCCTGCCAAGAGAATTGAAACACCTACAGTTAAGCAAGACATTGATTTCTCTAATGTAAAGATTGAGCCTATCTTTACTGATATGGTTGATTTTGAAACATTCGCTAAATCAGATTTCCGTGCTGTTAAGATTTTAGATTGTACAGCAGTCGAAAAGAGTAAGAAACTTCTTAAATTCACTTTAGATGATGGTGAAAGAAAAGATCGCACTATCTTAAGTGGTATTCATGAATATTACGAGCCAGAAGAATTAATTGGTAAAACAGCAATTGCAATTGTTAACTTACCACCAAGAAAGATGATGGGCATTGATTCTGAAGGCATGTTAATCTCTGCAGTACACGAAGAAGATGGACATGAAGGACTTAACCTTTTAATGGTAGATGATCATATTCCAGCTGGTGCGAAGTTATATTAGTAAAACAAAAATATTCACTATAAAAGGAGAGTAATTTGCTCTCCTTTTATAGTGGAAGTAAAGTAGAATAGATATATGGACTATAACCAAAAACTAATAGATATAACAACCTATCCAATAGTTGCTTTATTAGACAAACTTTTAGAAGATAGAACGACTAAAAAGAATATTATATGGGCAACAGATGCATATGAATTATATGGCTATGGATTTCAAGATAAGAATCAAATCTTATCATCTGCTTTTATTATGGGGAAAGCTTTAACAATTCGACCACGAATCGAAAAAGCTTTAGATGAACAACAATCACGCACTAGAAAAAAAGCAGAAGTATTTACTCCCGCTTGGCTCTGCAACCAAATGAATAATTATTTGGATGAAGATTTTTTTGATGACATCAGCCCTTTTAATACCATAAACAACGATAATACATGGGCCTACAATAAAGAAAAGATAATCTTCAAGGATAATGATTGGAAAAAATATATCAGAACAAGATGTTTGGAAATTACATGTGGCGAAGCACCATTCCTTGTTTCTAGATATGATACATCCACAGGATTATTAATCCATCCTCCTTTTGATAGGATTGGCATATTAGACCGCAAATTAAGAGTAATAAGTGAGAATGTGGATGATGAGAAAGAGTGGATGGACTATGTAACTAAAGCATATCAAAATACTTATGGTTATGAATATCAAGGAGATAATTTATTAATAGCTCGTATTAATTTATTACTTTCATTTATTGATTACTACAAAGGCAAATTCAATAAAGAACCAGAATTAAAACAATTACAAAATATAACAAACATCATTACTTGGAATGTATGGCAAATGGATGGTTTAAAAGACACAGTACCTTTAGGCAAACCATTTGTTCAATATGAGCAAATAGATTTATTTGGTGATTTTGAGAAAGAAAAAGCTCCAGCTACACCTTGTGTCATTAAAGACTGGAGAACTAATAAAACAATTCAATTTAGATTATGCAAGAGGAATAATATGACTAAAAAATTATTTGATTATGTTATAGGTAATCCACCATATCAGGAAGAAACATCGGATAATAACCGTCAAACACCTGTTTATGATAAGTTTATAAGTGAATCAATTAAAATTTCAAATTGTGTTGAAGTTATTACACCTGCAAGATTTTTATTTAATGCTGGTCAAACACCAAAAAAATGGAATGAACAAATGTTAAATGATATTCATTTCAAAGTATTAAAGTATGAAAATAATGCATCTAAAATTTTTCCGAATACTGATATTAAGGGTGGAGTGGCAATAACTATTAGAAATAACAAAAAAAACTATGGGAAAATTGGAGTATTTACATCAAATCCAACTTTAAATAAAATTGTAAATCGAGTTCAACCATATATAAAAGAAAAAGACTTATCTTTATTAGCCCACCCAAAAAGTCAGTTTGGGTTCACTGAGCAATTATATATAGAACATCCTTGTTTTAAAAATAGATTAACAAAAGGTAATGAATATATAATAGATGCATCAATTTTTGATAAAATCCCAGAATTATTTTTAGACAAGCAAAAAAATACTAACGATATATATATATATATACGGAAGGCAAAATAACCAAAGAAAAGGTTATTATATTCCTCGAAAATATATCAAATTAACTGATGGAGTGGATAAATACAAAGTATTTGTAACTGGTGCAAATGGTTCAGGCCAGTTTGGTGAGGCCTTAAGTACACCATTTATTGGAAAGCCTTATGAAATTGGTACACAAACTTACATGACTTTTGGTTATTTTAATGACATAAAAGAATCAGAAGCTTGCTTAAAATATATTCAATGTAAATTTTCTAGAGCTTTATTATCTGTATTAAAAGTCACTCAAAATAACCCTCGTAATGTATGGAGTTATATTCCTTTACAGGATTTTACTTCAAATTCTGATATAGACTGGTCTAAATCAATACATGAAATAGACCTACAACTATATAAGAAGTATGGATTAGATGAAGCAGAAATAGAATTTATTGAAACTCATGTAAAGGAGATGAACTAATATGTCAGCTCCTAAAATCAAAACAACCAAAACAGTAGTTCCTACAATTTATGCTTATACAACTCCTGAAATTAAACGTCATGATGGATGGACAAAGATTGGTTATACTGAACAAGAAGTAGGAAAAAGATTAGATCAACAAATGCATACAGCTGATGTTGAATATCGATTGGAATGGCGCGGTAACGCCATCTTTGATGATGGTTCAGGAGAAACTTTTACTGATCATGATTTTCACCGCCATTTATCATCAATTGGTATAGAAAGAAAAATCAAGACAGAATGGTTTAATATTTCTCCTCAACCAGCTAAAGAAGAATTTAATAAGTTTCGTGAAAGAAAAGAAATCTTGGGTGTGGAACAAGATACTATTGTTTCTTATGTACTTCGTAAGGAACAAGAAGGAGCAGTTAGTAAAACTTTAGATTATCTATTTTCACATGAAGGTGGTGAATTCCTTTGGAATGCTAAACCTCGTTTTGGTAAAACACTAGCTGTATATGATTTGATTAGAAAAATGCAAGCTAAAAAGGTGCTTGTTGTAACCAATAGACCAGCAATTTCTACTAGTTGGTATGATGACTATACTAAATTTGCAAGAGATTACTTATATTTTGTTACACAAAGCAGATCCTTATGGGATAGAACGATATATAAATACAAATATGATCCAGGTTCAGCTGTTATTGGTGATAATCCTTTTTTAGAATTTGAATCACTACAAGATATTAAAGGTTCAATTTACTTTGGTGGTAATATTGATAAATTTAAACATATAGCTGAAACTAAATGGGATTTATTAGTAATTGATGAAGCACATGAAGGTGTTGATACTTTTAAGACTGATGTGGCGTTTGATCATATTAATAGAAGATTTACTTTGCATTTATCTGGTACTCCATTTAAAGCATTAGCTAATAATAAATTTGAAGAAAATGCAATTTATAATTGGACATATGCAGATGAACAAAAAGCCAAAGAAAAACGGTCTTCAGAAATTAACGATGATTCTTTAGAAAATCCATACGCTAAATTACCTCAATTAAACCTTTTTACATATCAAATGTCAGAAATGATAAAAGATGTTTTGAAACAAGGCATTGATATTAATGGTGAAACCGAGGAGTATGCTTTTGATTTAAATGAATTTTTTGAAACTGGCGAGAATGATAAACGTTTTAAACACGAAGCAGCTGTAAATAAATTTTTGGATGCTTTAACAACACAAAACAAATATCCTTTCTCAACCGAAGAATTAAGAAATGAATTAAAACATACTTTATGGTTATTAGACCGTGTCGATAGTGCTAAAGCACTAGCTGATAAATTGCAAAAACATCCAGTATTTAAAGAATATAGGATTGTAGTTGCAGCTGGTGATGGTTCTATCAATGGTGAAGAAGTTGTTAAGCAAGCCTATAATCGTGTAAAAATGGCTATAAGAGATAATGATAAAACAATTACTCTATCGGTTGGCCAGTTAACTACAGGCATAACCATTCCAGAGTGGACAGGTGTATTGATGTTATCAAACGTTGGAAGCCCAGCTCTTTATATGCAGACGGCATTTAGAGCACAGAATCCATGCTTATTCAAAAGAGATGGACAATGTTATAGAAAAGAAAAAGCTTATGTTTTTGACTTTGATCCAGCTAGAACACTTATTATTTATGAACAGTTTGCTAATGATTTAAATTCTAATACAACAAGCGGTAAAGGAAAAACTGAAGAAAGAAAAGAAAATATTAAGACACTTTTAAACTTTTTCCCGGTGATTGGTGAGGATGACGAAGGTGAAATGATTGAGCTCGATGCAACTAAAATTCTTTCAATTCCTCGTAAGATTAAAGCAAACGAAGTAGTTAAAAGAGGTTTCTTATCGAATTTCTTATTCCAAAATATCTCTAAAATATTCCAAGTACCTTATGCTGTAACTAATATTTTAAATAAACTACCTGAAATGGATGAAGGCAAAAAAGTTGATGGTGATTTGGTGATAGAAGGTGATATTTCAGAAGCACTATCGCTAGATAATAATGGCGAAGTAAAATTATCTGATGAGATTATTAATGAAACTATAGAAGAAATATTTGGTGAGAAAATCTTTAGTACTGAAGCTGTTTTTGATGTGGTTGAGAAGATGGATTTATCCCAAGATGAAAGTGTTCAAAATAAGAACTTAGAATTAATCAAAGCTAAATTATCTTCTGGTATTACAGATAACATGATAAATACCGCTAAAGAAGAATATGGGAACGAATTCACCAATGCAGAACAAAAAAGAGTAAAGAGAACTATTGAAGCGGATATTAATTTCAAATTAAACAAAGCTCAATTAGACTTTGAGATTGAAAAAAAGAAAATTGAAATCGAAAAAGACGATTTATTAAACAAAGCTCAAACAGATGAAGAAATCAATAAAATCAAAGAAGAGTTTTCTTTAAAAGAGTCTGAAGCACAAAATATTTATAAGAAAGAACTTAAAAATGTTATTGAAGATACAAAGAAACAAACTGCAGTTTCAATTATTGAAAGAGTTGAAACGCACAAACGCAACAAAGTGAAACAATGTATCGAGGAGGATATTCGCTCCCATTTAAGAGGTTTTAGTAGAACTATTCCAGCTTTCTTAATGGCTTATGGTGATGGCAATACAAGATTGGCTAATTTCGATACTATAATCCCAGCTGATGTTTTTAAAGATGTAACAAGTATAACTATAGAAGAATTTAAATTCTTAAGAGATGGTGGAAAGTTTAAAGATGAAGAAACCGGAGAAATTAAATATTATGAAGGACATTTATTTGATGAAGTAGTATTCAATGACTCTGTTCAAGAATTTTTAAATTTAAAAACTAAATTATCTAATTATTTTGATCCATCTTGTAAAGAAGATATATTCGATTACATTCCACCACAACAGACTAACCAAATATTTACACCCAAAAAAGTAGTAAAAGAAATGGTTGACTTGTTGGAAGAAGAAAATCCTGGATGTTTTGATGATGATTCAAAAACATTTGCTGACTTATATATGAAATCAGGTATGTATATTGCTGAAATAGTTAAACGTCTATATAACAGTGAGAAGATGCAAGAATTATACCCCGATGGCAATGATAGGCTTAATCATATTTTTGAACATCAAGTGTATGGCTTGGCTCCTACTGAAATAATTTATCGCATTTGCTTATCTTATATTCTAGGATTTAATAAAGATATTGTAATTGAAAAACATAATATAAGATTTTTAGATACCTTGCCTTATGCAAAAGATGGAACGTTAGAAGAAGAACTAATTAAATTATTTGGTTTATAACATAAATAAGACTCTTCACTTAAGAAGAGTCTTATTTATTAATCATCTAATTTTACATAAGGAATATCGATAATAGCTTCTAGTTTTCTAGTGGAATCAGCATATTTATAAGTGATTTTCTCTTTAATGCCATCTTTTAATAAACTTTCAAGTTCTTCGTATGATGAAGGGCTAATACCATATTGATGGGTATGGAAACTTGTAATTCTTGAGCCATTATGAGGATTGCATGGGTCAATAGTGTGATAAAAACCATTCGGTAAGCTTGCATCAAATTCGCTTAATGCTTTAAAAGGTTCTTCATCAAAGAATGTTTCATCAGTAACATATTCCAATTCTTTGATATCATCTTCTTTATAGTAGATGGCTGATTCTACAATTAAATCATCACTTCCCTCAGTAGGGTTTTGGTAGATATAGACGCAGCTATGAATATAATCGTTAATGTTTCTTTCAGAGACATCAGGTTTAACATCTGATTTAACATCAGGCTTAATAGTTGGAGTTGGCTCTTTAGTACATGCAACAAGAGTGAGAAATACAAATGCTAATAGTAGTCTTTTCATATACTACCTCCCTATAGTCCTATTATATATATATATATATATATATATATATAATTTAGTCTAATACAATAAAAAAAGATTAAATTGGCTATTGTTTTAGATAAAGTCATGTTATTATCACATTGTTGAAAGAAGGTAAATAAAATGGCAGAAAGAACTTACATTATGTTAAAACCAGACTGTGTAAAAAGAGGTTTGGTTGGTGAAGTAATCACTAGAATTGAAAGAAGAGGCTACAAAATTACTGATATGAAGATGATGACTCTTGGTAATGAAATCCTCAAGGAACATTATGCTCATATCGCTGATAAGCCATTCTTCCCATCACTTGTTGAATTCATGACATCAGGTCCAGTTGTTGCAATGATTGTTGAAGGTGAAAATGTTGTTGAAGGTATGAGACTTTTAATGGGACCTACACGTTTTGGTGAAGCTCAGCCAGGTACAATCCGTGGTGACTTCGCTACATCTACATCTGAAAATATCATTCATGGATCAGATTCATTAGAATCAGCAGAAATCGAAATCAAACGTTTCTTCAATAAATAAGTTATGGTTTAATACCATAGCTTTTTATTATATTAGATATATGAATATTATTATCTCTCCTGCTAAAAAGATGAAAGAAGTAGATAGTTTTATTGCTACCAAAGAGCCGATATATCTTGAAGAAAGTTTATATCTTAGAAAATTAATAAATAATTTAAATTTAATAGATAAACAAAAGATGTGGAACTGTAGCGATAAATTATTTAAAGATAGTTTAAGACTAATTAATTCTAATCTTAAAATGCCTGCTTTATTTGCTTATGATGGTATTCAATACCAATATATGGAACCATCTTTACTCGATAATGAAAGTCTTGATTATTTGAATAATCATTTATTTATCTTATCTGCTTTATATGGCATCTTAGAAACAACATCTCTAATATCTCCATATCGTTTAGAAATGAAACATAAGATTAATGACTTATCATTATATGACTATTGGAGTGACAAACCATATAAAGTTATGAATAATGATTTAATTCTTAACCTTGCTAGTAAAGAGTATAGCGATTTAATTACACCTTATACCAATAATATAATTAATGTATCATTCTTAGAAAAAGATAAAGATCGATATATCCAAAAAGGTGTTCATGTTAAAATGGCTAGAGGAAGAATGGTACGCTTTTTAGCTGAAAACAAGATTAATAACCCTTGTGATATTAAGAAATTCAATGATTTATCTTTTACCTATTCTTATGAATTATCAAATGAAAAAGACTATGTCTTTATAAAGGAGAAACTATGATCAGAGCATTAACAGAATTACATTTACATTTCGATGGCTCTTTTAATATTTTATGGGCTTATAAAAAATTGCAGTCTTTAAAAGCAATTGATGAAACTATGACATATGAAGATTTCTATCATATTCTATTTGCAGAAAAAGGTGTTAAAACCACCGCCAATAGTTTCTATAAGTATAAATTAATTTGTGATTGCTTACAAAGAGAAGAAGATATTATTGAAGCTGTTGATATCTTAGTTAAAGAATTACATGATTTAGGAATCATTTATGCTGAGATTAGATTGGCACCTCAGCAACATACCTTATGTGGTTTAACTCAAAAAGAAGTCGTCGAAGCAGTATGTAAAGGTATAAAAGAAGCAGCGATTAAATATCCTGATGTGTTAGTTAAAGTTATCAACTGTATGATGCATAAAGGTGATAGTGCTTTAGTTAACGATTTAGAAAATAGAGAAACAATTAAAGTTACTAAAGAAGTATTAAGTAACGGTATTGTTGTTGGGTTAGATTTAGCAGGATATGAAAATAACTGTCCAATTACTGAATACAGTTATCTTTATGAATTAGCTAATCAAGAAAATATCCCATGTACTATTCATGCAGGAGAAATGGGCGTAGGATACAATGTTAATCATGCACTGGATATGCATATTAAACGCATTGGTCATGGAATTGGGGTTATAGAATATCCGGAAGTATTAAATCGTTTAATTGAGGAAAAGGTATCTTTGGAAATTTGTTTTACAAGCAACTGCAATCATGGCATACCGCATGTTGATCATCCTTTACGTAAATTAGTTGATAAAGGAGTTAAGGTAAGCATTAACTCTGATAATATGACATTCGCGAATACATGTGCTAGTCATGAATATCTATTATTGAGTCGATTAGGATTTACAGATTCAGAATTAATTTCATTTACCTTCAATGCAATTGATGAAGCCTTCTGCAGTGAAGAAGAAAAAACCATATTAAAAAAGAAAGCTAAAGAAATATATCATCTTTAGCTTTTTATTTATTGATTATTAATTAATAATGTTTGCCTAATATCTTTTACAACATGTTTATAAGCAATATAACACATTGGCACGATATATAAATCAGCAGCTAACCAAGCAGCTTGATCGGTATAACAAATAGCTTTATAAGCGTAGGTAGGTACAAAGAAATAAACCATTGTAATACGAGCAACCATTTCAAATGCACCAGCCAAAATCGCTCTTTTGCTCATACCTAAACCTTGAGTTACAAGACGTGTTACTTCAAGTATTCCTAATAAGACATAGAAATAACCAAGACATGCAAGATATTCACCACTAGCTTTAATGGCTTCATAGCTTCCTTCTCCACTCATAAATAACGAAGATAGGAATTCACCACCAAAAACTAAGATAAAACCACCTATTATGCCCCACAAAATGCCTAAAGCAACACCAATCTTAATACCGTCAGTTACTCTTTCTTCTTCAAGCGCTCCATAGTTTTGTGAACAGAAGGTACATGTTGCATTAGCTAAAGCATCAAATGGTGACATCATAAAACTATTGATTTTGCATCCAGCAGCATAAGCTGGAACATAGAAACCACCTAAAGCATTATTAGCTGATTGCATAACCATTGAACCAATAGCAGTAATTGAAAATTGTAAGCCCATTGGAACGCCAATGTTTAACATAGTTAAAATATTATTTTTCTTTAAAACCATATGTTCTTTAGAAAAATGAAGTAAAGGGAATTTCTTATATATCACGATTAAACATAAAATACCTGATATTGCTTGAGCAGTGATAGTTGCAATAGCAGCACCTTTTACTCCTAAACCTAAAGTTAAAATACAAAAGAAATCAAGAACAATATTTAGAATTGATGAGAAAGCTAAAAGTAGAAATGGGGTTGTTGAATCACCAATAGATCTTAATAAAGCAGAAGAATAGTTATATAAAAGAGTAAAAGGAATACCTAAGAAAATTACAAAGATATAGTTATATGTATCAACATAAATTTCATCTGAGACTTGTAAGAAGGCAAGAATTAAATCAACACTTAATGAAGAAATAAGTGTTAAGAAAATAGCGAAAGTAAGAATTAAAAATGAACCAGTAAAGACATTGCGTTTCAGCATATCAATTCTTTGAGCACCAAAAGTATTTGCTACCGGAATTGCAAAACCAGATGTAATGCCAATACAAAATCCTAAGACTAAAAATTGAACTGATCCTGTTGCCCCAACAGCTCCCAAAGCATTTGGGCCAAGTGTTTGTCCAACAATTGCAGCATCAGCCATGTTGTAGGCTTGTTGGAAAAGATTACCAAGTAATAATGGTAATGTGAATAATAAAATCTTTTTTAAAGGGTTGCCTTTTGTTAATGTACCTTGCATAATTTAACCTCTTAAAATACTAAATGATATTATCACATATAAGATATAATTAGATAGAAAAGGGGAAATTATGAAAACAGTTGTATTATATGGTGACAAGATGGACTATGATCATGTCTTAGATTTCAATATCCTGTCAGAAGATGTAACAGTATATCCAGATGCTGATGAGACAAAACTATTAGAAAGATTAGACGATGCTGAAATTTTAATCACCAAAGAAAATCCAATTACTAGCGAGATGATTAATAGTTTTCCAAGTACAGTAAAGTTAATTATTGAAGCTGGCACAGGTTACAACAATATCGATGTTATAGCAGCAAGAGAGAAAGGCATTACGGTTTGTAATGTTCCTGCATATTCTACCGAAAGAGTAGTAGAAACTGCTTTAATGTTTATTCTTAATATGAGCTCTGAAATGCGTAAACAAATCGCTAAATTAGAAAAAGGAGATCATTCTAACTTCACAAACTATTTAGCTGTTTCACATCATGAAATCTATAATAAAACTTTAGGTATCATTGGTGCTGGAAGAATTGGTTTAAGAGTAGCTGAAGTAGCTAAATGTTTTGGCATGAAGGTTATTGCATATACTAGAACACCAAAAGATGATAGTGAACTCTTATCTTATGTTGATTTAGAAACTCTTTTAAAAGAAAGTGATTATATTTCACTTCATTGTCCATTAACTGATAAGACGAAACATATTATTAATGAAGAAACATTAAAAATAATGAAACCAACAGCTTATTTAATTAATACTGCTCGTGGTCCATTAATTGATGAAAAAGCACTTATTAAAGCTCTTAATGAAAATATAATTGCTGGAGCAGCAATTGATGTTCAAGAGATTGAACCATTCTTAGATAACAATCCACTCTATGATATGGCTAATGTAATTACTACACCGCATATGGGTTGGAAGGCTGTTGAAACAAGAGAGAGAATGGTCTCCATTATTGCTGATGATATCAAAGCATATCGTGAAGGTAATCCAATTAACGTTGTAAATTAAATAGAGACTTTCTAATTAGAAAGTCTCCTTTTTATTTAATGTAACAAGGATAGTAGTGCCATTTTCATCACTTTCAATAACTTTAACATTACCACCATGTAATTTAGTTATTTCATAAACTAAAGCTAAACCAAGACCTACTCCACCGTGTATCTTACTCCGTGCTTTATCAATACGGAAGAACGGTTGGAAGATACTTTCTTGATATTCAATAGGGATACCAGGACCAGTATCCTTAATTGTTATATAGGTATTTATATCATTATTTATATCAATATTTACACTACCATTCTCTTTATTATATTGAATTGCATTTTCAATTAAGTTATAAAACAAGCGATAAATTAGTGTATCACTACCGATAATAGTAGCATCACCAATACAGTTTAAATTAATCTTTTTCTTATCGGCTAAAGGTGCTAAATCAGTAAAGATTTCATCAATCATTGGTGCTAATTCAATCTTGTCATTACAAGGAATAGTTCTTAATTCACTCATTTCTAGTAATGTTTTAATAACTTTAGTCATTTTTTCAATCTGTTCTTTAATATTACTCAAGAAGGTCGAAGTATCATTGTCTAATTCTTGATGTTCCAAAGAAAACAATTCGATTTGAGCTTGCATTAAAGCCAAAGGCGTTCTTAATTCATGTGCAGCATTACCAGTAAATTGTCCTTGAGCATTAAAACCTTCAACCAAACGATCTATCATCTTATTAAATGATGTTGTTAGTGCTTTAAATTCTGGTAAAACATCCTCGTTTAATTTCATATCTTGAAGATTACTAGGCTCAATATTTGCTACCTGAATTGCGAAACTATCTAATGGTTTTAAAGCTTGGCCACTTACAAAATAAGCTAGTATAGCCCCAATAATTGTTACAAGTGAAGTTATATACCAATTGGTAATACCAAATGATTCTTGAGCTCCATTAACAATAATAGTTAATTCATCGTCTAGTTCTTTACTTGATGGATCAAAAGAATCTACTTTATTATCAATATCTTTATATGAAGAGATATCACTACCAATCATATCCATATAATGTTTACCAGAATAACCAATAAGAAAATTCATTAAGATACATGTAAAAGCGATTAAAAAAGCAGTTAATAAAGTAATGCGCCATTGTAAAGATAATTTTTTCATTATTTATCCTCCAATAGATAACCTTCACCAATACGATTAATGATTGGATCATAAGTTAATGCTTGTTTAAGCTTTTTACGTAATGAAGAAATATGAACTCTAATAGAATTAGAAAAACTATCAACACTACTGTCCCATACATGATCTATCAATTCTTCTTGGCTTATTGGTCTTCCTTTATTCAACATTAGATATTCTAAGATTCCCATTTCTTTTTTGGTTAATGATATAGTTTGACCATTAACACTAGCTTTACGGCTTGAAGTATCAAAAGATAAAGAATCATAGCTTAGAATGGTATCATTTTGAATAAATTTTCTCGAAAGTAAGCTTCTAACTCTAGCCGCTAATTCTTCTAAATGAAAGGGTTTAGTTAAATAATCATTAGCTCCAGCATCAAGCCCTTTTACTTTGTCCTTTACATCATCTCTAGCTGATAATATTAATACTTTAGTATCATTATCATCTTTTCTTAATTCTTTAAGCAAAGTCATGCCATCAATACCAGGTAGATTTAAATCCAAGATGACTAAATCAAAGTTCCCTTCTTTTAACATATTTAAAGCATTATTACCATCTAAACAATAATCAGCACTATAAGCTAAATGTTTTAAGGTACGAACAATGGTATTACAGAGGATTTCTTCATCTTCAACAACTAAAATATGCATAAAAATTCCTCACTATTTTGTGTATTATAACATGAGCGTATAAAATCCTTGTTAAGTTCAATCTTAACATCAATTTTATCTTAAGTTTTTTATAATTGAGTAAATGAAAGGAGTAACCAAGTGTTTAGTAAGAAAAAAGCAGTCTTTCAATGTCTATTACTTGTAGTAGCTGCAATAATGATTATTTATGGTGCTTTAAGAGGCGAAGCAAATACTGTTTTAGCTAAAGCCATCAGAGTATGCTTGGAGTGTGTTGGAATTGGCTAAGAAATCAAAATTAGTAGCTAAAATGCGTGGCTATGTGCAAGCTGCAGCAACATTATTAACTAATATTCATTTACCCAACTTTTTTAAAGGCCGTATATATCAAGGCAAAGGTAAGATGGTATGTGTGCCAGGTTTAAATTGTTACTCATGCCCAGCGGCATCAGGAGCTTGTCCTATTGGCTCATTCCAAGCCGTAGTAGGCTCATCTAAATTTAACTTTGCTTATTATGTTACAGGATTTTTAATTCTTATAGGTATACTTCTTGGACGTTTTATCTGTGGTTTCTTGTGTCCTTTTGGTTGGTTACAAGAATTATTACATAAGATTCCAAGTAAGAAATATTCAACCAAGAAATTAAAAGCATTAACTTATCTAAAATATGTCATCTTAGTAGTATTTGTAATCACATTACCGATACTTATCACCAATGATTTGGGTATGGGAGATCCCTTCTTTTGTAAATATATTTGTCCTCAAGGAGTAATGGAAGGAGCAATTCCTTTAGCTATCTTTAACGAAGGTATTAGAAAAGCTTTAGGAGCTTTATTTACAAGAAAGTTAATAATCTTAATAGCGGTTATAATTTTAAGCATTATCTTCTTCCGTCCATTCTGCAAATGGATTTGCCCTCTTGGCGCATTCTATGGTTTGATGAATAAAGTATCACTTTTAGGTATCAAAGTAGACAATGATAAATGTATCTTATGCGGTAAATGTAGTAGAGTTTGCGAAATGGATGTTGATATTAGAAAATCAATAAATAGTGCAGAATGTATCCGTTGTGGTAAATGCATTAGTGCTTGCCCAAGTGAAGCATTAAGCTATTTATATAAACTTGGTTATACTGGAAATAGAGAGAATAAGGAGAAATAAAATGAAAAAATCTTTAATTAAACTTTCAACATTATTAATGATTATGATGTTGTTATGTAATTTAACAGCTTGTAAAAAAGAAGAGAATAAAACAGTTACAAATGATATTGATATCCTTTCTGCTGAAGCAAATAGTGCAGAAGAAGCAAGCCAATTATTCAATCTTTTATTACAAAAAGAAAATGAAATTTTAGGCGATAATAGTGCTCTTTGGGAAAAGGTCTTCTTAAATGCAAATAAGAATTCAACTATGATTGAAGATGGCACTAACTATGGTGATTTCTTACTTGGCACAATCGAAGCTATTAAAGATGAATTTAATGAAGATGAATTAAAAACACTTAGAGATGGTGCTAATAAGATTAAAGAGATTGAAGGTAAATTAACAATTCTCGAACAGAAATATCCAGGATGTGGAACTGTAATGCCAGGTAATGGTGACAGTGTTAGTGCTGAAGATGCTGGAATGAAACCAGATAGTGATGTTTTAAAATTTCCTAGCTTCAAAGGTAAAGACTTAGATGGCAATGATGTTACAAGCGAAGAATTATTCGCTCAAAATAAAGTAACAGTTGTAAATTTCTGGTTCACTGCTTGTAAGCCATGTGTTGAAGAATTAGCAGATCTAGAGGCTCTTAATCAAAAGGTAAAAGAAATGGGTGGTGAAGTTATTGGTATTAACTCATTTACTCTTGATGGTGATGAAACAGCTATCTTAGAAGCTAAGGATGTATTAAGTAAGAAAAATGCAACATTCAGAAATATCTATTTCCCAAGCGATAGCGAAGCAGGTCAATTCACTGCAAGTTTATTCTCTTATCCATCAACTTATGTAGTGGATAAGAATGGTAATATCATCGGACAGCCAATTATTGGTGGTATTACAAGTGATGAACAGGCTAAATTACTTGAGGAATATATCAATTTAGCAATTGCTAATAATTAAAAAAGCTCTTAATTGAGCTTTTTGTATAACTTAAAATTTAGTTTATCTTTCTTATTTTCAGATATTAATTGGTAATTATTAGGAATAGATGGAAAATAAGTATCACCATCATATATCTCATCAATTTCAGTGATATATAAATATTGTGCTATCTTTAAAGCTTCTTCATATAACTTTTTTCCACCAGCAATAAATACTTCCTTATCTTTGGCATATTTTAAAGCTTCATCAAGCGAAGTAAGGGTGATGATACCGTTATCATTAAAATTAATAGTTTTACTTAAGACAATAATAAAACGATCTTTTAATGGATGATTAATTTCTTCATATGTCTTTCTTCCCATGATTAAGACTTTATTAGTAGTTGTTTCTTTAAAATATTGCTTATCTGCGGGATAAAAGAAGGGAATTTTACCATCTTTGCCAATGATACCATTCTTGCTTACAGCAACAATTAAATTAATCATAAAGCTTCTAAAAAGCCTTTAAGCTCAATAAGTAATTCTTCTTTACTCATTAATGGTGCATGTCCACCAGCATAATATTTAAAGTCATAATCCTCAATGAAGTTAATGAATTCTTTTAATCTTTCAGCATCATAAGCAATATTAAGATCATAATAATCTTCATAGCTTGCATCCCCACCAATCATAATGCCATCTTCTTCAACTACAAAAAGTAAAGCATCTCTGCTATGAGGAGAATCCATTGGCAATAATCTTACATGCACATCGCCCAAATCAAGAACTTTTTCTTCTTCAATGATGAAATCAATTGGTTTAACTTTAATATTATTTAAATCAGGATATTGAATTCTAATATGCTCATCACAGAAAGGAATGTCTTCTTTATTGACTAAACGTTTCTTCATTGCCTCATCATTCCATTCCCATTTAGCTACTTTATTCAATTGATGATAGGTTAAAGGATGGGCAAAAGATGGAATATCACTAGCGATTAAGCCGAAACTATGATCCCAATGCCAATGAGTAATGCCGATAAGGCTAGATTTTTTAAGATTTAAAGCCTTTAATTCTTCAATAAATTTCAAATAGTAATAAGGACTATTACCAGCATCGATCTGTAAAGCACTATCTTTACCAGAGACATAATAGAGATATGGTTCATCAGTATCGTCGTTTTTCTCTAAAACATAGATGTGTTCGCTTATCTTTAACATATTCTTACCTCTTTTAATCTAATTATAGTAAATAAAGGGGTATAATCTAACTATATCCAAGGAGGAAATCATGAAATTCTTTATTGATACCGCAAATGTCAATGAAATCCGTGAAGCTAATGAAATGGGTATCATTGCCGGTGTTACTACAAATCCATCTCTTATCGCTAAAGAAGGTAGAGACTATATCGAAACATTAAAAGAGATTACATCTATTGTTGATGGCCCAATCTCAGGAGAAGTAAAAGCTAGTACAACAACAGCTGAAGGGATGATTGAAGAGGGCAGAGCTATTGCTGCTTTACATCCTAATATGGTTGTTAAGATTCCTATGACTGCTGAAGGTTTAAAAGCTGTTAAGGTTTTAACTAGTGAAGGAATTAAAACTAATGTTACATTAATCTTCTCAGCTACACAGGCTCTTTTAGCAGCTAGAGCTGGTGCTACTTATGTATCACCATTCTTAGGAAGACTTGATGATATTTCATGTGATGGTATTCAATTAATCAGTGATATCATGGATATCTTCTTTCAATATGATGATATCGATACACAGGTTATTTGTGCTTCTGTTCGTCATCCAATGCATGTGGTTGAATGTGCTAAAACAGGTGCTGATATTGCTACTGTACCTTATAAAGTATTAATGCAGATGATGAAACATCCGCTTACTGATAAAGGTATTGAAAACTTTAAGAAAGATTACGAAGCTGTATTTGGTAAATAAGAAGGCGAAAGCCTTTTTATTTTTATCTTGGGCATATCTTGTGACAATTAGATGGGGTGATGTTAAAGTTAGGGTAATAGTTAAGAAAGGAAGGTAATATGATTACTTTTAAAGAAAAATATGAATTGTTTATTAATGGTGAATTTATAGAACCTAAAAGTGGCAAATATATTGCTACTTATAATCCAGCTAATGGCGAGAAATTAAGTGAAATTGCCGATGCTAGTAAAGAAGATGTAGATCTTGCAGTTAGTGGCGCTAAGAAAGCATTTGAATCTTGGAAACATACAAGTGTTAAAGAAAGAGCAACTATCTTAAGAAAGATTGCTGATGTAATTGAAGAGAATGCTGATTATTTAGCAATGGTTGAAACTCTTGATAATGGTAAACCTATTAGAGAAACAAAGAATATTGATATTCCTTTATCTTATGAACATTTCCGTTATTTTGCTTCTTTAATTGAAACCGAAAGTGGTGAATCGACAGTCCTTGAAGATCGTTATCTTTCTTTAGTTACTAAAGAGCCTATTGGTGTTGTTGGCCAGATTGTACCTTGGAACTTCCCATTTGCAATGGCTGCTTGGAAATTAGCACCTGTTTTAGCATCTGGTGATGTTACAGTCTTTAAACCATCATCAACTACCTCTTTATCAGTTTTAGAATTTGCTCGCCTTACAAAAGATATTATTCCAGCTGGTGTTTTCCAAGTGATTACAGGTAGTGGCAGAAAAGCTGGACAGTATATTTTAGACCATGAAGATATTACTAAGTTAGCTTTCACAGGTTCTACCGAAGTTGGGTATTCAGTAGCTGAAGCAGCTGCTAAAAAATTAATTCCAGCAACTTTAGAATTAGGTGGCAAATCAGCTAATATTATCTTCGCTGATGCTGACTTTGAAAAAGTAATGGATGGTATCCAACTTGGTATCTTATTCAATCAGGGACAGGTATGCTGCGCTGGTAGCCGTATCTTTGTTGAAGAAAGCATCTATGATAAATTTGTTGAAGAAGCTGTTAAACGTTTCGAACAAGTTAAAGTAGGACTTCCTTGGTTAGAAGATACTCAAATGGGTTCACAGATTTCTAAAGGTCAAAGAGATAAGATTATGTCTTATGTTGAATTGGCTAAAGAAGAAGGAGCACATATTGCAACAGGTGGTGAACCTTATACGGATGAAGATTGCAAGAATGGTGCATTCATGAAACCTACTCTTATTATTGATGCTAGAAATGATATGCGTGTTGCCCAAGAAGAAATTTTTGGTCCAGTAGCTGTTGTTATTCCATTTAAGAGTGAAGAAGAAGTTATTAAGATGGCCAATGATTCTGAATATGGTTTAGGTGGAGCAGTCTTTACAAAGGATATCAACCGTGCTTTCCGTGTCGCAAATGGTATCGAAACAGGACGTGTATGGGTAAATACTTATAACCAACTTCCAGCAGGCGCACCATTTGGTGGCATTAAGAAATCTGGTATTGGTAGAGAAACTCATAAAATGATTCTCGATTCATATCGTTATACTAAGAATATTATGATTGACTTAAAAGAAGATCCTAGTGGCTTCTATCCTTATAAGGGTTAATTATGTACGATATTATTGTTTTAGGAGCAGGGTTTGCAGGCATGAGTGCTGCTATTTATGCAGCACGAGCATCAAAAAAGGTTTTGCTAATTGAAAAATTAGCACCGGGTGGACAAATCCTAAAAGCTCATAAGGTTGAAAACTATCCAGGATTTAAAGAAATCTCTGGCAGTGACTTAGTTAATAGTCTATATAATCAAGTAAAAGCTTTAGATATTGAATATCATAATGAAGAGATTATTGAAGTAAAACATCTTGATGATAAACATATCGAAGTTAAATCTAAAACAAATACTTATGAAGGTAAGAATTTGATTATTGCTACAGGTTCTCGTCCTAAGAAGTTAAATCTTCCTGAAGAAGATAAATATCTTGGAAAAGGTTTATCATTCTGTGCATATTGTGATGGTTTCTTCTTTAGAAATCGAAAAGTAGCAGTATATGGTGGTGGCAATACAGCCTTTAACGATGCACGTTATTTAAGTACCGTTGCCTCAAAAACCTTATTAATTTCAAGAAGAGATATCTATCGTGCCGAACAAATCTTAGTTGATGAAGTTAAAAAAGATCCTAAGATTGAATTAATGCCCGGCTATGTTATTGTCGCTTTACATGGTGATAAATATTTAGAATCACTTACTTTACAAAAAGATGACTCAACAATTGACATCGAAGTAGATGGTTTATTCTTAGCAATAGGGGAAGAACCTGATACTGAACTATTTAAAGGCTTATTAGCAATGGATGAAAAGGGATATCTATTATCAAGTGATACTAGAACTATTTATCCTAATATCTTTGTAGCTGGAGATTGTCGCACAAAAGAAATTAGACAGCTTACAACAGCTGCATCTGATGGTACAATGGCAGGTATTTTTGCCTCTAGAAATGATTAAAAGAGAGCTTAAGCTCTCTTTCTTTTACTAAATAGATTGTTAAACTCTGTTGGAATTGGTGCTTTAATCTTAATTATTTCTTTTTTAATTGGATGATAGAAATCAAGCTCAGACGCATGTAGTCCTAAACGATTGATAATACATTCTTTTTCACCATATTTCTCATCACCGATAATAGGATGGCCAATATGAGCTAACTGAACTCTGATTTGGTTTTTGCGTCCAGTATCAATTTTTACTCTTAATAAAGAATAATCTTGGTTTTCAGCTATTACTTCATAATGGGTAATAGCTTTTTTACCATCTTTACCTCTTCCAACAAAGACCATATTTAAATTATTCTCTTTGAGATAAGATACTAAAGTCTTTTCTTTCTCTTCCATCTGTCCATGACATACTGCAATATATTCACGCAATTTAACATCCTCAGCCCAATGTCCTTTGAGTTTTGAATGAATGGTAATGTCTTTAGCGAATACTAATACTCCTGAAGTGTCCTTGTCGATACGATGCAAGACAAAAGGGCGTGACTTAGGATCTTTAGCTTTTAAGTAATCAGCAACATAAGCATATGCTGATTCACGGCTAGTATCAGATTGAACTGATAATAATCCACTAGGTTTATTAACAGCAATTAAATATTCATCTTCATATAAAATCTTAAGGTTTTTAGGTTGTCTTCTTGCTTCGGCTTTCTTAGGTAATTTCTTATATACTTCTACTTTAACTGGTTCTTTAGCAATTTTAACTTCGTCATCTTTAGCTAAAGGATAATTAAATTGTTTTACAACTTTACCATTAACTAAGATTTTTGAAGAACCTAATAATGCTTTAACAGAATTACGTGATAAATCTAATTTTTGTAATAAGAAAGCTAGGAGTTCATCGGAATGGTTAACCTTAAATTGGCGAGTATAACTGATAGGTTTTTCTTTTTCAAGGCCTTTTTGGCTATAATTATTTCTTCTCATATCTGTACCATAATACTATAAAAGTTACATTTGTAAATAAAAAGATACTAACGGCTAGTGTTAGTATCTTCTATTTTATTTAGAAAGTGGTGCTGGAATCACACAAGCATTATAGGTGGATAAATAATCTGCTTGTAAATGATAGATTGTTGATAATAATAGATTAATCTCTTCTTCCTTTAGTTTGTAGTAGTAATTGTTACCATCCATTGTAAGAACGACATTACCATCTTGATAAATATAAAGGTGGTCATAATTATCAAGTTCAAAGCCAATAAGAATTGGTCCGGTTAAATTACTAACGTCTTTGTTTTTAAAATCAAAACTTAAAATGGTTGAAAGAAGATTAGATGCGAATTTAGTTTGGTAAGCTAAAGCATTTTTATAATCCTCTTCGCTTACACAATTGTGACTGTTTGAATTGGCATCTCTAATTTCATCAACAGTTGAAATAACATATCTTCTTTCATCTTTAACAAGGGTTAATTTATTAGTATCTAATTCATTAAAGCGTGAAACGAAGCTATCTACTTCAGCTGGAGCAATAGAAGTATTGGCTTTAACACTACAGCCAGACAAAACAGTCAGAATCGATAATATTGCAAATAACTTTTTCATCTTGTTACCTCTTTTGCATGTAGGATAATAACACGACTTAAAATAGTATGCAATAGTTTAGGAAAATGTAATCGCTTACTAATAAAAGTAAGGGTTTACATTTGCATATTTAGCTTAAATAGCTAATATGTCCATAAGTTCACAAGAAAATGTAAGAGTTTACATAAATAAGCATAATAAAACATCCCTATAAAGGGATGTTAATTAGAGGATTAAGATTCCTAATGGATAAGCAATAAAGCTAAAGATCAACCATGAAATAAACATTGCAATAAAACCCCAAATAGCCATCTGTTTAGGATTTGTATAACCGCTACTTCCGGCAATCGCAACACATGGCATAGCTGGTGGGGTAGCAAATGAATAAGAAGACATCATGCCAATTAAAACAATTAATGAAGCTAAATTGATATTATCAAAACTAATGCTTAAAGCTGCTGTTGATACTAAAGTTGCCGTAACCATATTAGATGATAAATTGGTTTGTAATGCAGCCCATAAAATGAAGAATAAAACAATCATCATTGGTGACAAAGAAGTTGTAATAGGGGCAAGTCTAGCACTTAGATAGGCATTAAGGCCAATACTCTCATTTACTAAAGCAGAGCCTAAAGCACTAGTGCCAATGCACATAATGATTGATGGCCAAGAGACCCCTTTAGTAAAAGCTTCTTGTAAAGTAAGAAGGGGTTTATCGTCAATTCTAATCATGCATAGCATAGTTGTTGCGAGTAATGGCGGGAATGTATTTCCCAAGGAATTAAGATATTTGAAAGTTTGATAGATAAATCCTTCTTTAGTAATCGATGTAACAAGTGAAGGAGATACCCATAAGAAGATAACCATTATAAATAAAGCTAAAATAGTCTTATCGCTCTTATTTGTTTCTTTTTCTTTTAAATTAAGTTTTAAGGCATCAAAAGAAGAGAGAGATGTCATATCTGGATGATAAATTAAGGCAAAAGATAAAAGAATAACTATGGCTGATAATAAACCTGTTGGAATACCAATAGCCATGTAAGAAGCATAGGAGATAATATTGCCTGTAACCTTACTATAATTTTGTAATGTGATAAGTGGGAAAGCATGGGCAATTGGCGTCATACCAGATGAAATACCAGTCATGATAACAGTAAGCATCATAAGCATTGCGGCTGTCTTATCGCCTTTTTTAAGATCTACAACTTTATAAATCTCTTCAAGAATTGGTAAATAAAGGAAGAAGAGGACCGTTGGTGATACAAACATACCAATAAATAAAATTGAAGCACAATATAAAATCACAAATGCCCATGGGCCTTTGGTTGCAATACTTGAAGAAATGAAAGCTTTAGCTGTTTTCTTAAGATATGGTGTTCTAGATAAAGCATAAGTTAATACAAAAGTGAAGATCAAAAAAGTAATGGTGCCATTTCCAAAAGATGAAGCTAAGACAGAGCTAAATGATAATTCATCTAAACTGCCAAGTAATATTAATAGTAATAAAGATGGCCAATCAATTGATACTTTCATCCAAAGAATCAAGATGCCAACAAAGATACCGATTAAAGCCATTCCTGATGATGATAGACCTTCAAAAGGTGTAATAATTCTAAATAAAATAATAAATAATAATGATAATAATAAAGTTGTTAGATAATTTCTTTTATGCATAATAGACCCCTTTCCATCTAGTTTATATTATTTAGAGAATTAAAGACACAAAAGATAATTTCCTATATAATTAAGCCATGAAAACTTTAGTTGCTTATTTCTCGGCTAGCGGTACAACTGAAAAAGCTGCTAGATATATTGCAGAACAATTAAAATGTGATATTTATGAAATTGAGCCAGTAGTTCTATATACTGCTGATGACCTTAATTGGACAAGTCAAAACTCTAGAGCTAATTGTGAAATGATGATGCCTTCTACCCGTCCCGCTATTGATGGACATGTGGGTAATATGGATGAATACCAAAGAATTATCTTAGGATTTCCTATTTGGTGGTCAACAGCACCACATATCATCAATAGCTTTCTAGAATCTTATGATATGAATGGTAAAAAGATTGTCTTATTCGCAACATCTTCAGGATCAGATCTTAAAAAAGTAGCTGGAGACCTCATGCGCTCAGCTATAGGGTCCCGCATTATTACTGGTAAAGTTATTAATCAAATATCTGCTGATGAATGCGATCGCTTTATAAATAAACTTAAAACAGAAAGGGAATAGAATATGAAATTAGCTGAAGCATTAAAAGAAAGAGCTGACTTAAGTGTTAAGTTACAAGAAATTGCTAATCGTTTAGATTGCAATATCTTAGTACAAGAAGGTGAAAAACCAGCTGAAGACCCAAATGAATTACTTAAAGAGTATGATGGAGCAAGTAAAAGATTAGTAGAGCTTATAACCCGTATTAATCAAACAAATGCTGCTATAACACTTGATGGTCAAACAATTACTGCTTTAATTGCAAAAAAGGATGTCTTAAAACAAAAATTAAAAAATTATCAAGATTTAGTTTTTACAGCATCTAATATCGCATCAAGAGTACAACGTAGCGAAATTAAAATTTTGCCAACAATAGAAGTTAAAGAACTTCAAAAGAAATGTGACTCTTTAGCTAAAGAGCTAAGAGAACTCGAAAACAGTCTTCAAGAAGCAAACTGGACAACAGAGCTTCTATAAGATAGTTGGTAATTTAAAAGAGCGAACATCAACTCCGCAACTGAGTGAGTTGCCATAATAGAAGCGATAGGCCGCTCATATATTTTTATTAGCCTTAAAAAATTATAAGTGCATTTTTATTATTAATACTTATTACCGGATGTTGACTTTTAAATGAGGGTGGTGAAGGGGAAGCCCTATGGTTAGCCATAGGGCTTTATAATTGAAAAGAGGTATTTAAATGGATATCAATCAAGCTAAAGAAGACTTAATTAAAAAGAGTAATGAAGGCGTTAATATTTATAAATTATTTTTAGAAGCTGTAGCTTTAATTGCAGAAGACACTAATGATGAATTCTTTGCAGAACAAGTAAAAGAAAATATCAAAACTATTTATGGCTATGCTTTAAAAGAAGAAGGTGCTGAAGAAGTCAGGAAAGAAGAAATCTTAGAAAAGATTAAAAAACTTGAAGCTGTACAAGATAAGGCACAAGAAGAAAGTGATCGTCGACGTATCTTAAATTCTATTATTTTTCTTAAACAAGAATTAAAATAGGCTCTTGCATAAGCAAGAGCCTTATTCTTAGTTAATATTTATTTCTAAGCCCAAATAAGCCAAAGATAAATATATGATACAATAACAGCAACAAGAGTAAATGGTACGCCAACTTTCATGAATTCAGGGAATGATACTTCATATCCTTCCTTCTTTAAAATACCAACAGCTGCAATATGGGTAGATGAGCCAATTGGTGTAATATTACCGCCAAGTGTAGCGCCAGATAATAAACCAAAATAGAGTAGATATGGTTCAATTCCTAATACATTAGAAACGCTCATTAGAATTGGAAGCATTGTTGCTACATAAGGAATATTGTCGATAAAAGCTGAGAAGATAACTGAACCCCATACTACAATGGTATAAAGTAAGAAGAGATTATTGCCACCAATTGAAGCAATAAGATTAGCAACATCGTCGATAACGCCAACCTGTTTAATGCCGGCAATTACACAAAATAAACCAGCTAATAAGAATAGTGTCTCGAAGTCGAGTGATACAAGAGCATGATTAATACGTTTACTATCTTTATTCTTAATATAATCAATAATTAAAGTAATAAACGCATAGGTGCAACAAATTAAACCATTTGTAATACTTGGCTTGTTAGGAATGAATGAAGCACTAATTAAAGTAATAACGACACCAAGTAACATAATAGTAGGATAAATAGCCTTAACTTCTGTTTTAGGCATTTTATCAATAGGATGTTTTTCTTTACGGAAAAGATACATCATAACAGGAATAGTTAATAAAGCACCAAACTCAACCGCAAAGAAGATGCCAGGTTTACCATGCATAAAGAAGAAATCAAGAAAATCCATACCAGCATATCCTGCAAGCATAATCGAAGTGGTATCACCAACAAGTGTAGCTGCACCTTGTAAGTTAGATGATACAGCAATCGCTAAAATAGTATTAACAGGTGATATACCAAGTTGTTTACATACAGCTAAACCAACCGGAGCAATCATAAGCACTGTTGCAACATTATCAATGAAAGCACTGACAATACCTGCAAATAATGACATATAGATAACAACCCACATTGCATTTTTAGAATGTTGAAGCAGGAAGTCAGCAATACGATTAGGCATTTTAGAATCGATGAAGAAATCAACAATAATTGCCGTACCAGCAATCATCATAAGAACATTCCAATCGATAGCTTGATAGACTTGTTTGATTGGCAAGATACCTAAAATCACAAAGATAATAGCTGTACCAATCGCGAAATATGGACGGTAATCTTGTTTGGCAATCATCAAGATATACATTAAGACGAATAAAACAATTGCAATAGTTTTTAAGCTAAACATATAATCTCCTTAATAGAACTTTTCTATTATCGCACTGAGAATAATTTTAATCAATATGCCTAATATGTAAGAAAATATTTATAAAAACAAACTTACATATATAATAAGAAGAGAGGTGAATGAGTTATGAGAATTGGTATTGGCAATGACCACTCTGCGGTCGAACTTAAAAATGAAATAATGCAACATATTATAGATAAATATGGTTATGAAGTAATTAATTATGGCACTGATAGTCATGAATCATTTGATTATCCAACAGCAGGAGAAAGAGTTGCTGAAGCTGTTAAGGGTAAAGAAGTTGATTTAGGTGTTGTTATATGCGGGACTGGCATTGGTATCTCATTAGCAGCTAATAAGGTTAAAGGTATAAGATGCGCTGTATGTTCTGAGCCATATAGTGCTTCAATGGCTCGCAAACATAATAATGCCAACATGTTAGCATTTGGAGCTAGGGTAGTTGGTAGCGAATTGGCTAAAATGATTGTTGACACTTTTTTAGAAGCTGAATTTGAAGGCGGTAGACACCAAAGAAGAGTGGATATGATTACTGCAATTGAGGAAAGAAATTAAGATGAGAAAAGAAGAATTCTATTATCCATCAATGGATGGTATACATAATATCCATGCGGTTGCTTATATTCCGGATGAAATTGAAGCAATTGTTCAAATAGTTCATGGGATGCAAGAATATATCTTGCGCTATGAAGATTTCGCTTTATGGTTAAATGAAAGAAATATTATGGTCGTTGGTGAAGATCATTTAGGCCATGGCTTATCAGTTAATGGCGAAGAAGATTATGGTTATTTCGGAGATGAAGGTAATCGTTTTGTGATTGGTGATTTACGCCAACTTCAGCTTTTAACAACAGAGAAATATGGTATTTATCCTTACTATTTCTTAGGCCATTCTATGGGTTCTTTCTTATTAAGACAATATATTCAAAACTATTATGATATCGATGGAGCTATTATTGTCGGTTCTGGTTATAAGGAAGAGGCAGCATTAAAGGCTGGTAAATCATTAGCTTCAGCTCTTATTAAAGTAAAAGGAGATCGTTATCGCTCTGATTTAATTAAGAAGATTGCTTTTGGAACTTATAATGTCAAAACTGAAAAAAGAACTGATGTTGACTGGATTTCAGCAAGTCATACAAATATAGATCGTTACATTGCTGATGAGCTTTGTGGTATTGATTTCACATTAAATGGTTATCTTGAATTATTTAAAGCGATTGAAGATGAACAAAATGAAAATAATCTTATTAAAATGCCAGCAGATTTACCAGTAATCTTTTTAGCAGGACAAGACGATCCTGTAGGTGACTATGGCAAAGGAGTTTTAAGATCTTATACCATCTTTAAAAATATCGGCATGGAAGATGTTGAAATTAAACTATATCCAGATATGCGTCATGAAATTTTAAATGAAGACAATAAAGAAGTAGTTTATGAAGACATCTATAATTGGCTTATAAAGCATATTGATGCAATGTATGAAGAATAAAGAGCTTTTTAGCTCTTTTTATGTTTAGATAACAATAGTTGTAATGTAAATGAAAGCTCTTTAAAATTATAAAATACGGAGAACTTATGGCAAGAAAAAAAGGAACTGAGACCAACCTCACAAGGCGAGCGATTATCGATGCTGCTAGCAAAGAATTTGCAGATAAAGGTTATGATAATGCTTCTTTAAGACAAATTGTAGCAAATGCAAAGTTAACCACTGGTGCTCTATATTTCTTCTTTAAAGGCAAAGAGGAGCTTTTCTTAGCCTGTCTACAAGAATTATTTGACGATGTTTTTAAGATTATGAATTCAAGGAAGAAATATCTTAGACAAAAAGGTTTTATTAGTGAAGATGAAAGTATGCATATTCTTCATAAAGCTTTAGCTCTTAATGATAAACATCCTGATGCCATGCGTATTGTCTGTAATGACTTAAATCAGGGTGCTGTTAAAGAATTTAAAGAGAAATTAACCACACTCTTTAATGAAGAACTTGATTATTATTCACCATCACTCACTCCTTTTACCCGCGATACAATATCAAGAGTTAGAGTGCATATCTTACGTCAATTATTAGATCGTAATGCAAGAGGTGAATTAAGTATTGAAGAAGCCAAGACCGTATTAATGATATTAAGACATGGAACATCGTCTTTAAATAGGGAGGAAGAAAATGCTTATTAAAGAAAGACTTATTAAAGTTATTGATAAATTAAATAAACAAAATACTAAACAGATGTTAGTGAGTGACCCTAAAGCAATCTATTATCTATTAGAAAAACATTTCTATCCTGGAGAAAGATTTTTAGCTTTATATATTAGCTCTTTTAAAGAGCCTGTATTATTCCTAAATGAATTATTTAGAATTGAAGAAGATTTAGGAATAGAAGTTATTTATATCAATGACAATACTAATCTTATTGAAGTATTAGAAAAAGTTATTGATAAAGAAGAAACATTAGCTGTTGATAAGAGTTTAGTTGCTCGTTACTTATTACCATTAATCGATCATCAATTAGCTAAAGCTTTTATTAATGGCTCATATGCAATTGATGAAGCGCGAGCATGTAAAGATGCAGAAGAAAAAAGAAGAATGCGTCTATCTTCGCATATCAATGATTTAGCAATGGCTGAATTTAAGAAATTGCCAAAAGATGGTATTACTGAAAAAGAAATCGCAAATCAAATGCTTAGTATCTATGAATCACTTGGCGCTAGTGGCTATTCTTTTGAACCGATTGTCGCTTTTGGTAAGAATGCTGCAGATCCTCACCATATGCCTGATAATACAATCTTAAAAGAAGGGGATTTAATTCTTTTTGATGTTGGGTGTGTGGTTGAAGATTATTGCAGCGATATGACCCGTGTATTTTGTTATAAGAAAGAGCCTAATGAAGCTCAAATGAAAATTTATAATTTAGTAAGAGAAGCTAATGAAAAGGCAATCGCTAGTTGCAAAGCTGGTATAAAATTAAGTGATATTGATAAGGTTGCTCGTGATGTTATTACTGAAGCTGGATATGGTAAAGACTTTACCCATCGTTTAGGTCATTTTATCGGTATTGAAGACCATGACTTTGGCGATGTATCAAGTGCTAATGATAAATTAACTGAGGTTGGTAATATTTTCTCTATTGAGCCTGGTATTTATTCTTTAGAAGAAGGAATTGGGGTTCGAATTGAAGATTTAGTATTAATTACTGAAGATGGTGTAGAGGTACTCAATAGTTATACTCATGATTTAGAAGTTATTTATTAGGAGGTATTTTATGTTACCGAAATATAAAACACTATTTAATATATTTCCCATTAAGAAACACATCGATGAATCGCTTACTCATAAATGGGCTTATGAATTAATTGATTTTGAGCCTACAAGTATTTTAGATATTGGAGTAGGTGATGGTTATAATCTTTACTTCCTTTTAAATAGATTTGAGAAAGCTGATGCTTGCGGTATTACTAGCAGTGAAAAAAAGATACGTAATGCTAGTAAACTTAATCATGAATTTATTGAAAATAAGCGTCTAGAAATAGGTTTAATGGATAAATTTGGCTTACCATATCGTGATGATAACTTTGATCTTGTAACCATATTTAAAAGAAAACCTACGGTTGAAGATTTAAAAGAATATTATCGTGTAATTAAACCTAATGGCTATATTCTTCTTGGCGGTCGTAAAGATAATCAATTTGATCCTAAGATAAATGAATATTTAGAAGAAGCAGGATTTAGTGATATTGAAATGGCTGTTGAAGAACGCAAAAAACGATTCGCTATTAAAGCAAAGAAAACTAAACTTTAATTTGTATTATAATTAAGACACAAACATTCTATGTTTAAAGGAGAATGAAATATGAAAATTATCACCATTAGTCGTGAATTTGGATCTGGTGGAAGAGAAGTTGGTAAACGTTTAGCTGACCTTCTTGATATTGATTATTATGATGATGAAATTATCGCTAGAGTAGCTAATAATGAATCATTAAGTAAAGAATACGTTGAAGAAGTATTAGAAAATAGAGATTTTATGACTATTCCTCTTACTTTTGGCAGAAGTTTTGCAGCAGTATCATTTATGCAACAGGAGCCAACAGAATTATTGGTAGCACAGCGTAAGGTTATTGAATCAATCGCTAATGCTGGCAAAGATTGCATTATTGTTGGAAGAAATGCCGATGTTATTCTTGAAAAATATGAGCCATTTAAAATCTTTGTGAATGCTGATATTGATGCAAGAATTAATCGTTGTATCGAGCGCGCAAAAGAGGGTGAAGATACAAATCCTAAAGAAGTACGTAAGAAGATATTAGGCATTGATAAAACACGCGCTAGGAGTCGTGAAATCTTAAGTGATGGTGAATGGGGTTCACCAGAGTTATATGATTTATGCGTTAATACAACTAACCGTAATATCAAACAATTAACTAAAGCCTTAAAAGAATATATTCATTGCTTATATCCTGAAATTAAAGAAAAATAGTCTGTAAAGACTATTTTTTAGAAAGTGGTAATATGACAAAAGCAGAGATTGCATTAAATCATCGTAAAGAAGGCAGAAATTGTGCTCAAGCTGTTCTTTTAGCATATAGTGAAGAAGCTAAAAGAGATCCTATACTATTAGCAATGTTAAGTGAAGGATTAGGAACAGGAATGGCTAATATGCAAGGAAGTTGTGGAGCGCTTGTGGCTGCAGCTATCTTAAATGGTCTACTAAATTCTGAATATCCATCTTTATCATCTAAAGCCCTTGTAGCATCTAATTCACGATTATTAGTTAATAAATTTATGGAAAAGAATGGTGCTATAAAATGCGAAGAGTTAAAGGGCGTTAAAACAGGTAATCCTTTAGCTAGTTGTGAACAATGTATTACAGTAGCTTGTGAATTAATTGATGAATACCTATTAAATAATATCTTTTAAAAAGGGTTTGGCAATTATGCCAAGCCCTTTATTTATGGTAAGTATTTAATGATATTGCCAGTCTTTCTGGTTTCTTTTAAGTTAATAACTCTTTGATTTTCAGAGCCTCTGAATTTTAAAGCTAAATTCTTCTTTTCTTCAATGAAACGTCCATCAACTAAGACATCAATATTATCAAGTAAAGCATCAGTATATTCACCATATCTTTTGCCACCTGGGACTAAATCTTCATCATAAGTGAAACCTGTATAAGACCAAATAGTTTTATCAGGATATCTTTCTTTAATTTTGGCAGCCAATTTAGCAAGTTCTTTTTGATTCTCAAATTCAAACGGTTCACCACCTAAGAAAGTAGCACCTGCGATGTAGTAATGATCCAAAGCATCAAGAATTTCTTTTTCAGTATCTTCGGTATATGGTTTGCCAAAGAGAAAGTTCCAAGTTTCTTTTTGAAAACAGCCTTTGCAATGGTTAGTACATCCAGAAACGAATAATGTTACACGAACACCTTCGCCATCAGCAATATCATATTTTTTAATATTTCCGTAGTACATGATTATAGATGCATTACACGCTCTCTAATTTCAGCAGTACGTCCTTGGTTCCAAAATTGTGTACCAATATAGCCACATGTACGACGAGCGACATTCATTTTATTTTGATCTGTATTGCCACAGTTTGGGCAGCACCAATATAGTTTATGATTTTCATCTTCTAAGATTTCAATTTCCCCATCATAGCCACATACTTGGCAATAGTCTGATTTAGTATTAAGTTCAGCATACATGATGGTGTTATAGATATGTTCCATTAAAGCTAAAACAGCTGGAATATTGTTTTGCATATTTGGTACTTCTACATAAGAAATAGCACCACCAGGTGATAACTTCTGGAATTGAGCTTCGGTAGTTAATTTGTCGAAAGCATTAATTTCTTCTGTTACATGAATATGATAAGAGTTAGTAATATATGGTTTATCAGTAACACCTTTAATAATGCCAAAACGTTCTTGTAAGCACTTAGAGAATTTATAAGTAGTGCTTTCCATTGGTGTTCCATATACTGAGAAGTCGATATTGGTATCTTTCTTCCATCTAGCGCAAGCATCATTCATATATTGCATTACTTCTAAACCAAACTTCTTACCTTCTTCACTTGTATGAGATAAGCCGGTCATATAGCGCACGCATTCACATAATCCGCCATAGCCTAATGAGATGGTTGAATATCCATTATAAAGAAGTGGATCAATAACTTCACCCTTATTAAGACGAGCTAAAGCACCATATTGCCATAAAATTGGTGCAACATCACTAGGTGTTCCTTTAAGACGATTATGACGAATCATAAGTGCTCTGTAACATAAATCTAAACGCTCATCGAAAATCTTCCAGAATTTTTCTAAATCACCATTTGATGAACATGCGACATCAACTAAGTTGATAGTTACAACGCCTTGGTTAAAACGTCCATAGTATTTATGCTTACCAGGAATATAGTTTTCAGCTTTAGCGATATTGCCAATACCATTATCAGTGAAACGGTCAGGAGTTAAGAAAGAGCGGCATCCCATGCAAGGATAAACATCACCTTTATATTCTTTCATCATCTTAGCTGAAATGTAATCAGGAACCATACGTTTAGCAGTACATTCAGCTGCTAATTTAGTTAAGTAGTAATATGGGCTATCTTCGTGAATATTATCTTCATCAAGAGTATAGATAAGCTTAGGGAATGCAGGAGTGATATAAACACCTTTTTCATTCTTAACACCAAGCTTACGTTGTTTGAGCATTTCCTCAATAATTAATGCAAGGTCATCTCTTGTCTGTCCTTCAGGTACTTCGTCAAGATACATATATACAGTTACAAATGGTGCTTGGCCGTTGGTAGTCATTAAAGTGATGATCTGATATTGAATCGTTTGAACACCAATACCAATTTCACGACGTACTCTTTCTTCAGCAATCTGATTTATTTTTTCTTCATCAGCAACAATGCCAACATTAGCTAATTCTTCAGTAACCTGTTTTTTATGTTTTTTTCTTGAGATATCAACAAATGGTGCCAAATGACCTAATGTGATTGATTGACCACCGTATTGGTTAGATGCAACTTGAGCAATAATTTGAGTAGCAATATTACATGCGGTTGCGAATGAATGTGGTTTTTCAATCTTAGTTCCTGAAATAACAGTACCATTTTGTAACATGTCTTCTAAGTTAATGAGGCAGCAGTTATGCATCGGTTGGGCGAAGTAGTCAGCATCATGGAAATGGATAATACCTTTTTCGTGAGCATCAATAATATCTTGAGGAAGAAGGAAGCGTTTAGTTAAGTCCTTGGAAACTTCACCAGCCATATAGTCGCGCTGTGTAGAGTTTACAACAGGGTTCTTATTGGAGTTTTCTTGTTTAGCTTCTTCATTATTACGATCTATTAAAGAAAGAATCTTAGCATCGGTTGTATTAGCTTTTCTTACGAGTTCTCTTTTATAACGATAGGTAATATAGTTTTTAGCAACTAAATAAGCCCCAACATTCATGAGTTCGTTTTCAACCATGTCTTGTATTTCTTCAACTCCAACAGAACGTTTTAAAGAAATGCATTGTTCAGCTACTAAAGCAGCAATTTCTTTGATTTTTGAAGCATCTAAAGGAGAATCCTTGGTTGCTTCATGAGCTTTAGTAATAGCATTTTCAATTTTGGCGATATCAAAAACAACTTCTTCGCCACTACGTTTTATGACATTAACGTTCATATCTCTTCCTCCCTTATTGTATACAACATTATAGACCAGAATAGCCTTAACTTATTTTGAAACTATAACGCATTTAAAAAATTGTGATAGATATAAGCTTTAAGAGCGTTTAGTAAAAATTAATTTATTATGAAATGTAAGAATGAATCATTTGCGGTCGATGATTCTTTGCAAGAATTTTCTTGTGCGTTCTTCTTTTGGAGAACTAAAGATATCATCAGGGCTTCCTTCTTCTACTATTTTACCACCATCCATAAATATAATGTGGTTTGACACTTCTTTAGCAAAACTCATTTCATGGGTAACAATAACCATTGTTTTTCCCTCTTTTGCTAAATTACGTACAACACTTAAAACTTCACCAATCAATTCTGGATCTAGAGCACTTGTTGGCTCATCGAATAAAATAACATCAGGATCCATAGCAATAGCTTTAGCGATGCCTACTCTTTGTTGCTGACCACCTGATAATTCATTAGGATAATGATTAAGACGATCCCCTAAACCAACCTTTTCAAGAACCTTGATGGCAATCTTTTTAGCTTCTTCTGAATTTAAATGTTTAGTAACAATCAAACCTTCCATTACATTTTGTAATGCAGTTTTATTATTAAAAAGATTATAGTTTTGAAAGACAAAACCAAGATGTTTACGGATATAGTTAATATCCTTATTATTAATATCTTTAATATCTTTATCGATATCATTAAATAGATAATGGCCGCTATCAGCTCTTTCTAAAAAATTAAGGCATCTTAATAAGGTTGTTTTACCACCCCCTGATGGTCCAATGATGCATATAACATCGCCTTTATTGACCTTAAGATTTATACCTTTAAGAATCTCACCATCCATAAACTTTTTATGTATATTTTTTACTTCTAGCATAATTTAATATCCTTTCAGAAGTCATTTTCTTTGACACTTGTCAAACATAATAATACTATATTTATAGCTTTTAAAATGTAATAACGCAAGGAGGATGCTCTTATGAAAAAAATATTAATTACACTAGCAATGTTACTATTAACACTTACTGCTTGTGGTAATAGTAGTAGCGAAGATCAATGGTCAAGAATTTCAAAAAGTGGAGTCTTAAAAGTAGGTACCGAAGGTACTTATATGCCGATGACATATCATGATGAAAAGGGCGAACTTGTTGGCTTTGAAGTTGAAGTAGCTAGAGCTATCGCTGAAGAATTAGGTTTAAAAGTTGAATTTACAGAATCATCTTGGGATTCACTTTTAGCAGCTTTAGATTCTAATCGTATTGATACGGTAATTAATGAGGTAACACCAACTTCTGAAAGAAGAGAAAAATATGATTTCAGCAATGAATATACTTTTGTCCATGGTGTCATTATTACTTCAAAAGATAACGATACAATTAAAGAAGTAACAGATTTAAAAGATAAAAAAGCAGCTCAAACTTTATCTTCTTCATGGTCACTTTTAGCTAAGGATTTAGGTGCTGAAATTGTATCAGTTAGTGCTTTCCAGGACTCAATTGAGCTTATCACTTCTAAACGTGCTGATTTCTCGGTGAACTCTGAACTTGCATATAACTCATATATTAAAGAAAAACCAGATGCTGGTATTAAAAAAGCAATTACTTTAGAAGATGTTGTAACAACAGCTATCCCTGTTAAAAAAGGTGAAGAAAGATTTAAAAATAAATTAAATGAAGCAATAGCATCCTTACAAGAAAAGGGTACATTAAAAGAAATATCAATGAAATATTTTGGCTTCGATATTACATCTAAATAATTATGAATGAGCGTATTATTGGAATATTAGCATCTTCTTTTAAAGAAATATTATTAATGGGTTTAAAGGTGACCATTCCTTTAACCTTATTATCATTCTTCTTCGGTTTTATTATTGCTTTAATCGTTGCTTTAACAAGAGTTTCAAAGATTAAAGTATTATCGCAAATCGCAAGTATTTATGTTTGGATATTTAGAGGAACACCACTTATTGTCCAACTCTTTATTATTTTCTATGGCTTACCAGCAATGGGTATCGTTCTTGATGCTTTTCCATCGGCTGTTATTGGCTTTTCATTGAATGTTGGAGCATACGCTTCTGAAACTATCAGAGCATCAATTTTAGCAATACCAGAGGGACAATATGAAGCAGGATATGTGGTAGGTATGCCATATCATAAAATTATGTTTAGAATTATTCTTCCTCAAGCATTACGTATTTCTTTCTTACCTTTATTTAATAGCTTTATCGGACTAGTTAAAGATACATCGCTTGCAGCATCAATTACCCTTCCAGAAATGTTTTTAAGTGCTCAAAGAATTGCTGCTGTAACATTTGAGCCTTTCTGGTTATATATTGAAACAGCATTTATCTATTTATTATTTTGTTCCATATTAACAGCTATCCAATATTATCTAGAGAAGAATTATAGTAAAAACCGTTAATATAAGACATATCTCTTCTATGATAGAATGAAAGTAATAAATAGGAGGTTATTATGAAAAAGATAATTAGTTTATTACTCTCATTCACAATCATTTTCTCGCTTACAGGATGCAAACAAAATACTCCTAAAGTAGTTACAGAAGCATTTATTGAAGAAACTAGAAAAGAATTATTAGAAGAAGTAGAAAAAGGTATTGATGAACTTTTAGAAGAGGATAAAGAAAAAGGTGCTGAATTCTATTCATTGATTAATGATTTTGATTATGTAATTGATAAAGAAACCATTGATGGTGATAATGCAACAGTTGGCGTAACATTCAAATCATATAATGTAGGTGAAATGATGACTAAGTTCATGACTGATCTTTTTAATAAAGAGTTATCACCTTATACCTCAGAAAGCAAAGAAGATTTTGAGGAATATGCCGCTTCACTTATGAGTAAGATGACAAAAGAAGCCAAAAAAGCTGGCAAGACTTATGAAAAATATTTAGCTATCACTCTTAAAAAAGAAGATGGCAAATGGCAAGTGGTCAATGAAGAAGATACTAAATATGCCATTTATGTTGCAGTATCTGGCGGTTTAGTAGAATTTGTAGAAACATTTGGAATAGATTAATAAAGGGACGCTAAGCGTCCCTTATTTTAATTTAAGTTATTAAGGATACGATTAGCGGCTTCAATAATATTTTCTTTTGAAGTAGCTAAATTGATGCGTGCAAATGTTTGATAACGATCCCCGAACTCTTGGCCATAAGATATAGCCATATTACATTTATTTTCAAAGAAATCTTTCAATTCTTCTTCATTCTTAAAATAAGAACTAAAATCTAGCCATGCAAGATAGGTACCTTCAAGCTTTGTAAGACCAATATGAGTATCTTTTAACATTGAGAATAATAAATCACGATTTTGATATATCAACTCATTAACTTCAACTGACCATTCTCTACCATAGGCAAAAGCAGCCATTGTAGCAATATAGCCGAAACCATTACCATCATCAACGAATAAAGAATCACGATAATCCACAAAACGTTTACGATTATTTTCATCAGGAATAATAATGAAAGCATTTTGAACCCCACCTAAATTGAAAGTTTTAGAAGCAGAGGTCATCGTTATTAACATATTATCATAATCACCAACTGTAGCTGCTGTTGTTACATTGTAAGGCAGGGAAGGGTCTTTGAAGTCTTGATGAATTTCATCTGATATTACAAAGACATGATGCTTCTTACAAATATCAAGCATCATCTTTAATTCATCTTTTGTCCAAACTCTACCAGCAGGATTTGCAGGATTGCAAAGAATGAATAAAGCGACATTATTATCAATGATATCTTCTTCAAACTTCTTAAAATCAATTTCATAACGATTATTTTTATAAACTAAATCACTTTGAATGCATCTTCTTTTAGCTCTTTTGCTTGCTTCGATAAAAGAAGAAAAGACAGGTGTTTGCACAATAACAGCTTCTTCACTGCTGGTAAAAGAAGTGATGACCCAAGTAATAGCTGAAACGATTCCAGGAGCATATTCAAGCCACTCTTTTTTAATAGCATAGTTATGATAATTCTTTTCCCAAGCAATAAAAGCATCAAAGTATAAATCAGGAGTTCTGAAATAGCCTAAAGGGTATTCAACATATTTATGCAAAGCTTCTTTAATACAATCTGGTGCTTCAAAATCCATATCAGCCACCCAAAAAGGCAATAGATTATCTTTTGAAAAATCACGATCTAATTTATCCCATTTAAAAGCATCGGTGTTACGACGATTAATATATTTAACCATAATCTCCATCCTATATAAGTTATTGAACAATAATAGTAGTCATATCTTGAATCATTCTTGTTGTATCGTAATCGATATAAGAAGCGATGAAAATTGAAAGATTTAAATCATCAAAGATATAAAGAATAAATGGTGTATTAGCATTCAATGCTTCATTTTCTTTATTAGCATAGCCTACAACTACTTCTCCTTCACATCTTTGAGCGTCGAAGCTATCATCTAATGCAATATCAAAAGCATCATTATTCAATACCTCATCTTTTAACTTATTACCATCTTCAGCACTTAAGATATATCCTTCAGATAATTGTTGAGGTTCTTCTTCAACCACTCTTTCAAAATAGAAAAGATAATTAGATTCATTATAGTTATAGGCAATTCCGCTTTCGCTAGGCGTAATGAAGCTCATTGTTTCGCCCGTCCCTAATTGTAATTTTAAATTATTAACTGATTGATTATCTATATCATTATCATCATTATCAACAGTGTCGTCATTCTTGTTTCCACATCCAAACAATAGCAAACAGGCAAATAATAAAGCACAAAATTTCTTAAACATAATAAACCCTTTCTAACTATTAATATCTTGTCATATATCATTTTCATTTTAAAGAAAAAGCCCTAAAATATCACTAATTTTTGTTTGACTTAGCTATCTTACTAAGTTAAAATAATTGTTGACCTTATCTTACTTTTGTAGCCCCGGAAACTACAGATAAAAAGAAAGAGGTAATTACTATGCGTCAAACAACGATGCTTAAGACTGAAGAAGTCAAAAAAGAATGGTATGTTGTTGATGCTGCAGGAGAAAATCTTGGTCGCTTAGCTACTAAGGTTGCAACAGTTCTCCGTGGCAAACACAAACCAACTTTCACTCCACACGTTGATTGCGGTGACTATGTTATCGTTATCAATGCAGACAAAATTGTCTACACTGGTGATCAGAATGCTAAGAAAACATACTATCATCATTCAGGCTATCCAGGTGGCTTAAAGGCTATCACAATTGGTGACTTAAAGAAAAAGGATCCAGCTAAATTAGTTGAAATGGCTATTTGCGGTATGATCCCACACAACAAACTTGGTGACCAGGTTCGTAAGCACCTCTTTGTATATGCTGGTTCTGAACATCCACATGTTGCTCAGAAGCCAATGGAGTTAAAATAGGAAGGAGATAGATTATGCCAAAGAAAAAGACAAATGTATCTTACATGGGAACAGGACGTCGTAAGGAATCTGTTGCTCGTGTCTATTTAACCCCAGGTACTGGAAAAATCATGGTTGGTAGCAAAACATTAGAAGAATACCTTCCACAGGAAATTCTTCGCATGGTTGTAAAATCACCACTCGTTTTAACTGAAACAGAAGGTCAATATGATGTTTACATCAATGTCTTCGGCGGTGGTTTAACAGGCCAAGCTGGTGCTATGCGCCATGGTATTGCAAGAGCATTACTTGAAGTAGGATCTGATTTCCGCCCTGCATTAAAGAAAGCAGGCTTCTTAACTCGTGATTCACGTGCTAAAGAAAGAAAGAAATACGGTCTCAAAGCAGCTCGTCGTGCTCCACAGTTCTCTAAACGTTAATTTTTTATCGCAAAAGAGATCACAAGATCACTCATTTATATGGGTGGTCTTTTTTAACTTGTTAAAAATATAAATAAAGCATCTTTTAAAAGGATTTCGAACTTAAAAAATAAAAAAATAACAAAATTATATAATTTTAAGAAATCTTACAATCATATTCAAAAACATCTTTAAATAGCTATATAAAGCAGTATTTAATATCTTACAATTGATGATAAATCACTTAAAAGACGCTATTTATCACATAATTCCCATAATTTATTGATAATTTCACAAATTCTGTGCTAAAATACAAATACATTAATTTGAAAGGGGAAAAATTCATGATTGATGTAATGTCAACAGGACTTCCTGCAATGAGCTTGGTAAAGTGGATTGCTGCTTTATCACCTATCATTTTAGTTTTAGTCCTCATGCTTGCATTAAAAGTAAGTGGTGCTCGCGCTGGTGTAATCGGTTGGTTATTTAGCGTTATCATCGTTTACTTCGTCTTCGGCGGTGGCCCAGATGTACTCGTTTCAGGTACAATCAAAGGCTTCTGGCAAACTTTAATTGTTTTATACATTATTTGGTCTTCAATGTTCCTTTACAACATCGTAAACGAAACAGGCGCATTCAAGACAATCGCAGCTAAGTTCACTGAAATGACTAACGGTAACAAAACATTACAGTTACTCATCTTAGGTTGGTGCTTCCCTACATTCATTCAGGGTGTCTGCGGATTTGGTGTTCCAGTTGCTGTTGCTACACCATTATTAATTGGTTTAGGATTCGATCCACTCGTTTCTTGTATCACAGCTTTACTTGGTCACTCATGGGGTATTGCATTCGGTTCTTTAGGATCAATGTATAACGCTATCATCTCAGTTACTGTTGGTGCTGGCGATCCTATGATCCCACAGATTGCTTTCTGGGGTTCAATCTTAGTAGCTCTCGGTGGCTTCTTAGTAGGTCTTTGCATTCTTCATAACTATGGTTCAAAAGTTTTACACAACGTTGGCCAGGCATTCGCTGAAGGTTTAGTTGCTGTAGTCTTCTTAGCAGTAGTTATGGGTCTCACATTAATCGGTGTTGCATTCGTTTCACCTGAAATTGGATGCTTCGTTGCTGGTGCTGTAGGCTTAGTTCTTGGTGTTGCAGTATTACCTAAGTTAAAGAAATTCGCTCCTGTTGAAGGCGCTGAAGCTGGCGAAAAGACATCTTGGGGCAACTTCTTAAAAGCATTCTCTGCTTACTTATTCTTAATCATTGTAGTATTCGCTGCATTATTAATCACTCCTGTTAAGAGCTTCTTAAACAGCTTATTAACATTAGGATTCGCAATGCCTGCTACATCATTATCTACAGCTAACGATTTAGGTATCGTTTATACAAACGCTGCTGTTGCTAAGTATGCTGGTATCAAGTTCTTCACAACTCCTGGTACTTTAATCTTCGTAACATCATTTATTGCAATTCTTTACTACAAGTCACAGGGTATGATGCCTGAAACAGGCGTTAAAGACGCTTGGGCAAAGACTGTTAAGCAGTCAACAGGTTCTACTTGCACAACTATCCCAATGCTTATGATGGCTATCTTATTGCTCGAAGGTGGTTTAACTACTTATACAGCTTACGGTATCGCTATGGCAGTTGGTAGCTTCTATCCAATCTTAGCTCCATTCATCGCTTTACTTGGTGGATTCGTTACTTCTTCTGGTACTGCATCTAACCAGTTATTCGGTGCTTTACAGTATAACGTTGCTTCTATCCTCGGCATCTCTGCTCCAATTATCCTTGGTCAGCAGTCTGCACAGGCAGCTCTTTCTAACTCATTCTCACCATCTAACTGCGCTTTAGGTACTGGTGTATCTGGTCAGTCTGGTCGTGAAGGTGAAATCCTTGCTGTTACAGGTGTATACAACGCAATCCAGTCTCTCGTAATTGGTCTTGTTGGTTTCATCATGATCAAGATGGGATTAGGTTTATAGTAGGAGGTAATAATAATGCCAAAGGTTGTTATCAATAAATTAATCTCATTAGCTTTATTAATTGCTTCTTTCGCATTCGGATATGTTTCCCTCTCTATGGGAACAACAATGCAGTGGGTTGCTTTAGCTCTCATCGCTGTAGCTTCAGGAATCCTTTTCAAAAACTGCTAATCCAAAAAAGCTAAATGTGTAAAGGCACTACTTCGGTAGTGCCTTTTTTATGCATTATAGCTTTAATTCTTGTTATAATGTAAAAATGATTAAAACATTAATATTTGATATCGATGGAACATTGACTAATTCTAAGAAAATAATAACTCCTCTTACTAAACTAGCTATATTAAAGGCTCAAGAAAAAGGAGTTAGAGTATGTTTAGCTAGTGGTAGAGCAACCTATGGTTTATATCAATTTGTAGCAGAATTAGAGTTAGATAAACATGATGGTGTGCTAATTTCATATAATGGAGCAAGAGTTAGTAGTGCTGATGGTAAATATGAATATTTTAAAGATTATCTAAATAAAGATCGTACTAAAGAATTATTAAAACATTTATCTAAATTTGATAAGCTTACATATGTCTTAGAAGAAGATGATCATCTAATATGTGAAGATTGTTTTAATAATATAATTAACTATCAAGATAAACCTTTTAATGTCCTTAATTATGAAGCTAGAATGAATCATTTTTTGATTAAAGAAGTAGCTTCACTTATTGATTATTTAGACCATGATACACCTAAAGTCTTAACTTATGCTGACCCTGAATATTTAAGAGCTAATCAAGAAGCAATATCTCAAGGATTTGATGACTTGTGCTCAGCATTTTCTGCAGATTTCTTCTTTGAATTTACTAATTTAGGTGTCAATAAGGGTAATGTAATTGAAAAGGTATTATGTAATCAATTAGGCTATAAAATTGATGAAATATGTGCTTTTGGCGATGCTGAAAACGATATAACTATGTTAAAGAATTGTGGTTTAGGTGTTTGTATGGCCAACGGTCAAGAAAAGGCAAAAGAAGTTGCTGATATGATTTGTGGCGATAATGACCATGATGGCATTGCTTATGCTTTAGAAAAGATATTAGATATTAAGTAAAATAAAATGCCAGTTTATACTGGCATATATTTTTTATTGATTTGATAGACGCAAAACCTTTTATAAGTCCTCGCAAATGTTTATAAAACCTTGCGAAAATGG
>CAKUWO010000001.1 GCA_934699415.1 uncultured Erysipelotrichaceae bacterium | reverse complement strand
TTTACTTTTTGTTCATAAGTTAATTTCATATAAAAAGTGAACCTCCTAAGTTTGTCCAACTTTAGGGGTTCACTACAATAAAGTGGCTTAATTATTAGAATAATCCTGAAATATTACCGTTTTCGTCAACATCAATCTTTTCAGCAGCTGGTACTTTAGGTAAGCCAGGCATTGTCATAATATCACCAGTTAAAGCGATAACAAAGCCAGCACCAGCAGCTACTTTAAGATTTCTAACAGTAATTCTAAATCCTTCAGGAGCTCCTAAAAGTTTTTGGTTATCAGAGAAAGAATATTGGGTTTTAGCAACACAAATTGGTAATTTACCATAACCTAATTCTTCTAATTCTTTAGCTTGTTTTAAAGCAGCGGGAGTGAAATCAACACCATCAGCATGATAAATCTTGGTAGCTATATCATTGAGTTTAGTTTTGATATCATCATTACTATCATATGAGAAAGAGAAATTATTTTCTTCTTCACATAATCTAACGACTTCATTTGCAAGAGCAATACCACCCTCACCACCTTTTTCCCATACTTCACTTAATGCAACATTGATACCAAGTTTTTTGCATTCTTCTTCAATTAAAGCAAGTTCAGCTTTACTATCAGTAATAAAAGCATTGATAGCTACAGTACATGGAAGATGATATACGTCTTTAATATTACTTACATGTCTTAAAAGGTTAGGAAGTCCTTTCTTTAAAGCTGTTAAATCTTCTTTATTAAGATTATCTTTGCTTAATCCACCATGCATCTTTAATGCACGAACAGTAGCAACTACAACAACAGCAGAAGGTTTAAGATCTGCAAGACGGCATTTAATATCAAGGAACTTTTCAGCACCTAAATCAGCACCAAATCCAGCTTCTGTTACCACATAATCACCCATTTTCATAGCAAGACGGGTAGCCATAACAGAGTTACAACCATGAGCAATATTAGCAAATGGTCCACCATGAACAAAACAAGGTGTTCCTTCAAGTGTCTGTACTAAGTTAGGTTTTAAAGCATCTTTTAATAAAGCAGCCATTGCGCCTTGTGCTTTAAGATCACCAGCCGTAACTGGTTTTCCTTCGTAGCTATAAGCTACAACGATACGACTTAATCTTTCTTTTAAATCAATAATATCTTTTGATAAGCAGAGGATAGCCATAACTTCAGATGCCACAGTAATATCATAACCATCTTCTCTTGGTGTACCATTAGGTTTTCCACCAAGTCCAGATACAATATTACGAAGTTGACGGTCATTCATATCGACGCATCTTTTCCAAACAATACGACGAGTATCAATATGAAGTTCATTAACTTGTTGAATATGGTTATCAAGCATAGCGGCTAAAAGGTTATTAGCAGCTCCAATTGCATGGAAATCACCGGTGAAATGAAGGTTGATATCTTCCATCGGTACAACCTGAGCATATCCACCACCGGCTGCACCGCCTTTAACACCAAATACTGGTCCTAAAGATGGTTCACGAAGAGCAACAACAACATTCTTTCCAATCTGTCTTAAACCATCAGCAAGACCGATTGTAGTGGTTGTTTTGCCTTCACCTGCAGGAGTTGGGTTAATAGCTGTAACAAGAATTAATTTTGAATCATGGTCTTCTATTTCTTTTAAAAGGCGATAATCAACTTTAGCTTTATAGTTGCCATATAATTCATAACGATCACTTGGAATATTTAAACTTGCTGCAATTTCACTAATTGGTTTTTTAGTACAAGCTTGAGCAATTTCGATATCTGTTAATGCCATAGTAACCTCCTAGTTTAATTATTTATTAAAGAATTTGACTGCTGATCGGAATAAACCCATCTCGTATTCGCCAACAACATTCTTATAAAGATCTTTACCAATTCTTTCAGAATGTCCCATCTTACCAAGAATACGTCCATCAACAGAGGTGATACCCTCAATTGCACAAATAGAACCATTAGGGTTGAATTCAGTTTTCATTGAAGGGAGATTTAAATTATCAACATATTGGGTAGCGATTTGACCATTATAAGCTAATTTTTCAATTAATGAATCAGAAGCTAAGAAACGACCCTCGCCATGACTAATTGGTACACTAACAATATCACCAACTTTCATTTCACTCATCCAAGGTGAAAGATTTGAACATACACGAGTATTAACAATCATTGATTGGTGACGTCCAATAGTATTGAAACTTAATGTTGGACAATTTTCATTAATATCAACAATACGTCCATATGGTAGTAAACCAAGCTTAATTAAGGCTTGGAAACCATTACAAATACCAAGCATCATACCTGAGCGATTATCCATTAAATCACCAACAGCATCTTTAATAATTGGATTACGGAAGAAAGCTGTAATGAATTTAGCAGAACCTTCAGGCTCATCACCACCAGAGAATCCACCAGGGATGATAATCATTTGAGCATCATTAATCTTAGAAGCAAAATCAATAGCTGAATCTTTTAATGATTGTGGTGAAAGGTTATTTAAAACGACGATTTCAGCATCAGCACCAGCTCTTAATAAAGCATCAGCTGTATCATATTCACAGTTTGTACCAGGGAATACTGGGATAAGAGCTTTAGGTTTAGCATTATAGATATTACTCTTTAATACTCTTGGACCCTTTTCATATGTGAATAATGGTGGACGATTTTCATCCTTGTTGATATCGATAGGATAGACATCGTTTAAGACAGCTTCATTAAGTTTAAAGATATCTTCGATACTAATAGTCTCATCATTGATTTTAATGGTCTTAGATGTATTTGTATGGCCAATAAGATAACCATCTTTTTCAGTTAATTGAGCAATAATGGCACCTGGGAAACTACGATACATATCAACATCTTGACTATCAAGAGTGAAGCCTACTTCATTACCAAAGCTCATATTCATAATCGCTTCAGCAATTGATGATTCAACAGCATAAGCTGCTTTTACTTTACCCTCTTTTCTTAAAGAAATGAATTTATCCCAAGCTTTAAGCTGTTCGCTTGATGAAATACCACCAAATAAGCAAACAGGATATTCACCTTCTTTAAAGTCAGTAGTAATAATATCGTCAGCATTACATGGAGCAACTGCAAAAGAAATAAGAGTAGGTGGAACATCTTTATCCATGAATGAGCCAGACATTGAGTCTTTACCACCAATAGCAGCTGTACCAATTTCCATTTGGGCATCTAAAGCACCAAGTAAAGCAGAGAACGGTTTACCCCAGCGCTCAGGCTCATTTCTTAATTTTTCAAAGAATTCCTGAAGTGATAAATATACTGCATGATAATCAGCACCGCTAGCAACAGTCTTAACTACAGACATATAGACAGCAGCATAAGCTCCAGCATATGGATCTTTAAGAGCTAAATCAGGATCAAAGCCATAAGAGAAGATTGAACCAGTCTTAGTATTCTCATTAGGTAATACAGGAAGAAGGGCAGCCATACTTTGAGATGGTGAATGTTGAGTTTTACCACCATATGGCATAAGAAGTGATTTAGCGCCAACAGTAGAGTCAAAACGTTGAGTAAGACCACGTTGAGATGCGCATTTTAAGCTAGTTGCCATACTTTCTAATGAATTGAATTCATTATCTAAGAAAGATTTGCGATTAGCCCTATTAATCTTAACAGAGGCATGTTTAGTAGCACCATTAGAGTTAAGGAAATCACGTGAAAGGTTAGCAATAACATCACCCTTCCATGTCATAACCATACGATTCTTATCCGTTACAACAGCAACTGGATATGCTTCAAGGTTTTCTTTATTACAAGCTTCAATAAACTTTAAAGCGTTTTCTCTTTCAACAACAACGGCCATTCTCTCTTGTGATTCAGAGATAGCAAGTTCAGTTCCGTCAAGACCTTCATATTTCTTATGAATTTGGTTTAAGTCAATCTGTAAGCCATCAGCTAATTCACCAATCGCAACCGATATTCCACCTGCACCAAAGTCATTACAACGTTTAATCATCTTAGTAACTTCACCATTACGGAATAAACGCTGAATCTTTCTTTCCTCAGGTGCATTACCTTTTTGAACCTCAGATGCCATTGTTACAAGAGATGAAAGATTATGAGATTTAGAAGAACCTGTAGCTCCACCAATACCATCACGACCAGTCTTACCACCAATCAAAAGAACGATATCGCCTTTTTCTGGTCTTTCGCGACGAACATTTTCTTTACGAACAGCACCAACTAAAGCACCACATTCTAAATGTTTAGCAATGTAACCTTCATTATAGATTTCTCTAACAAGACCAGTAGCTAAACCAATCTGATTACCATATGATGAATAACCACTAGCGGCACTTTGAGCAATTTTACGTTGTGGTAATTTACCATCAAGAGTCTTATCTAAAGATACTCTAGGATCACCACTACCACTGATTCTCATTGCTTGATGAACATAGGCTCTTCCTGATAATGGGTCTCTAATACATCCACCAATACAGGTAGCAGCACCACCAAATGGCTCAATTTCGGTAGGGTGGTTATGAGTTTCATTCTTGAACATTAAAAGCCAATCTTCTTCTTTACCATCGACATCAGCTTTTACATTGATGGAACAAGCATTGATTTCTTCGCTTTCGTCAAGTTCTGGTGTTAAACCTCTTTTACGTAAGGCTTTAGTACCAATAGTAGCTAAATCCATTAAAGTAATAGGGCGTGTTTTAGCTTTTTCACCATATACTTCTTCTCTTAAAGCGAGATAACGGTTATAACTTTCAAGAATTAAAGGATCTTCAATCTTAATTTCATCAAGATGAGTAGCAAAAGTAGTATGACGGCAATGGTCACTCCAATAAGTATCAATTACTTTAATTTCTGTAATTGTAGGATCTCTTCTTTCTTCATCTTTGAAATATTTTTGTAAGCACTTAAGATCATCTAAATCCATAGCTAAGCCATATTGCTCAATAAGAGCTTTTAAGCCTTCATCATCTAAATTAATAAGACCTTCAACCGTTTTTACTTTACCAGGAGTAGGTGCTTCAACATGTAATGTATCTTTTAATTCTAAAGAAGCTTCTCTACTTTCAACTGGATTAATTAAATAAGCTTTAATACGAGCCATATCATCTTCGCTTAAGCTGCCTTTAAAACCATATACCTTAGTGTAATGGACTAAAGGTTTATCTTGTAAAGATAATAATTGTAAGCATTGAGCAGCTGAGTCAGCGCGCATATCAAATTGACCAGGAACTGCTTCAATACCTAAATAAATAGAACCATCTTCTGGTAAAGAGAAAAGAATCTCATCTACCGGTGGCTCTGAGAAAACTGTTGTTAAAGCACGATCAAAGAGTTCTTTATCACAATTTTCTGTTTCATAACAGTTATAGATTTCAATCTTATCTAAACTGTTAATACCTAAAAATGAATGAAATTCTTTTAATAAAGAGTTACATTCTGGATTAAAACCTTCTTTTTTATGACTGTATACGCGATAGACCATTATTTAACCTCCGCTTTTAAAGCTCTTTGACCAATATCATGACGATAGTAACCATTTTCGAAATGAATGCCTTTTAAAGCTTTATAACTTGCGTCAATTGCTTCTTTTAAAGTAGGAGCAGTTTTAGTAAGGGCGATAACTCTTCCACCATTTGAATAGAGTTTATTATCTTTTAAATATGCTCCAGCAATATCACAATCATCTAAGATATCATCATCAATTTCAATTAAGAAATCTTTTTGATAACTTAATGGATATCCTTTACTTGCAACAATTACACAACATGCACTATCTTGAGAGAATTTAATATCACAATCTTTTAAAGTTCCATTAGTTGTAGCCATCATTGCTTCAAGTAAATCACTTTCCATAAGTTTTAATACAGCTTGTGTTTCAGGATCTCCAAAACGAGCATTATATTCAATAACTTTTGGACCATCTTTGGTAAGCATTAAAGAGAAATATAAACAACCTTTAAAAGTACGACCTTCTTTCTTCATAGCTTCGATAGTAGGTAAGAAGATTGTTTTCATACTAATTTCTTCAATTTCTTTAGTGTAATAAGGGTTAGGAGCAATAGCGCCCATACCACCAGTGTTTAAACCACAATCATTATCAAGAGCTCTTTTATGATCCATAGAAGAAATCATTGGTTTTAAGGTTTCACCATCAGTAAATGTTAAGATTGATACTTCAGGTCCTTCAAGATATTCTTCAATAACAATCGTATTTCCAGCATCGCCAAACTTCTTATCAGAAAGCATTTCTTTAACTGCTTCTTTAGCTTCTTCTACCGTTTGAGCAATGATGACACCTTTACCTAAAGCTAAACCATCGGCTTTAATAACAATTGGCGCACCTTTTAAATCAATATAATCATATGCTTCCTCTTCGTTATCAAATGTTTGGTAATCAGCTGTAGGAATGCTGTAACGCTTCATTAAATCTTTAGAAAAAGCTTTAGAAGATTCAATGATAGCGGCATTTTGGTGAGGTCCAAAGCATTTAAAACCAGCTGCTTCAAATTTATCAACTGCACCAAGAGCTAAAGGATTATCGGGAGTAACAATAACATAATCAATTTCTTTTTCTTTAGCGAAAGCTACTTGAGCATCAATTTCATTAGCTTTAATAGGATAGATAATAGCGTCTTTTGCGATACCACCATTTCCAGGTAAGCAATAAATTTCTTCAACGTTTTTATTCTTCTTTAAAGCATGAATGATAGCATGTTCGCGACCACCAGAACCAATTACTAATAATTTCATTTAATTCTCCTTAGTGATGAAATAAACGTAAGCCATCAAATACTAATACCATATTGTATTTATTAGCTGTTTCAATAACGTTATCATCACGAATACTGCCACCTGGTTCAACGATATAAGAAACACCAGATTTATGTGCTCTTTCAACATTGTCACCAAATGGGAAGAAGGCATCTGAGCCTACGGTTAAACCACTCTGTTTTGCGATATAAGCTTTCTTTTCTTCTTCTGTTAATGGCTCAGGCTTAGATGTAAAAATCTTTTCCCATTCACCATCTTTTAAGATATCCTCACTCTCGTTTGAGATATATACATCAATCGCATTATCTCTTTCAGCTCTTTTAAGAGTAGAAACAAATGGTAAGTTAAGAACTTTTTCATGATGTCTTAAAGCAAAGATATCAGCTTTATTACCAGCAAGTCTTGTACAATGGATACGGCTTTGTTGTCCTGCTCCGATACCTAAAGCTTGTCCATCTTTAACATAACATACAGAGTTTGATTGAGTATATTTCAAAGTAATTAAAGCAAGTAACATATCATTTTTAACATCAAGAGAAAGCTCTTTATTAAGAGAAACGATATTATCAAGTAAAGAATAATCAATCTTAGAGAAGTTGTGGCCTTGTTTGAAAGTAATACCAAAAACATCTTTATATTCTTCTTCTTTTGGACGATATGAAGGATCTATTTCAATTACAGCATAGCCACCTTTTTTCTTTTCTTTTAAGATTTCTAATGCTTCTTTAGTATATCCTGGAGCAATAATACCATCACTTACTTCAGCTTTAAGATAAGTTGCAACACTGCTGTCACATATATCACTTAAAGCCACAAAATCGCCATATGACGAAAGGCGATCTGTACCACGAGCTCTAATATAAGCACTAGCGATAGGAGAAATGAAAGCATCCTCTTTAACAAAATAAATCTTTTTTTCAATATCAGTTAATTCTTTAGCTAAAGCAACACCAGCAGGAGATACATGTTTAAATGATGCTGCACATGGTTTATTAGTAGCTTCTTTTAATTCTTTAACAAGTTGCCAAGAGTTAAAAGCATCAAGGAAGTTGATATAACCAGGTTTACCTGAGAGCACTTTGATAGGTAAATCACTGCCATCACTCATAAAAATGCTGGCTGGTTTTTGGTTAGGATTACAGCCATATTTTAATTCCAATTCCTTCATTTATTTTTCCTCCAGATGTTTATTAAAAATTAATTGACGATAATAGTTATCACTATCGATATAGCGAACAAATAAAGAAATCTTATTATCAGGATTTAAAGCATTCCAAACTTTATTAGCAAAAGTATCAATATCATCTTCAATCAATACTTCTTCAGGATCTCTATTAAATGTAGGGATAGGGTTACCATCCTTTTCATAAGTATGGATGAAATGACCTTTACCTAATGCCTTTTCGTAACAATAGAAGTTACGCTGACAATTTTCACCATCATTACTTGCTTTAAGAATAGATAAAGAATAAGAGCCATCATCTTTTAATAAACCTGAGATACGAGGAGTGTAGTTAGGCTTATCAGGTTCAAATTCTCTTGTCATTAAAGCATCATAGAAAGTTTCATTATTTAAAAATGCTTCTAAAATAGTATCGGTTTGATCACCATTAGTAACAATTAAACCTTTTTCGCTCTCTCTTACAGGATGATAAATGATTAAAGAAGGATCTTCTAAATCTTCTTTCTTATAAGCTTCAGTGCGAATACCATCGGCTTCTTCTATAAAGATACGATTACGAGAATTAGTAGATCTTCCCATAATAAAATAAAGGGCAACACGTTCATTATTCTTAGTGTTACCTAAAACAATGCCTCTTCCAGGATAAGTATTATTTTCTAAAAGTTGGCAAAGATTATTTATTTCTGACATTGCTCAGCCTCCATTATTTTGATTGATAATGCTTCTACTGCTTGAGGTAATATTACCCATTCCGCTTCTTCCATTACTCTTTTTTGTAAAGAAGAAGGATCATCATTTTCTTTTACTAGAACTGCTTTTTGAGCAAGAATCAAACCATCATCAGGTATTTCATTAACAAGATGAACGGTAGCTCCAGTTACTTTAACTCCCTTTTTAAGTGCTGCTTCATGAACCTTTAAACCATACATTCCTTTACCGCAAAATGAAGGAATAAGAGATGGGTGAATATTAACAATATGATCTTTATAATGATTTACAAATTTAGGTGATAAGATAGCTAAATAACCTGCTAAAACGATTAAATCGATTTGGTATTTATCAATTAAAGCAATCATTTCATCATCAAAATCAGCACCTAATTCTTTAGGATTTAAAACATAATGATCTATATTAGCATCACTGGCTCTTTTTAAAGCATAAGCATCTTTATTGCTGGCGATAACTAATTTGATTTCTCCATGTTGAAGAGTTGTTTTTGAAGCATCAATTAAAGCTTGTAAATTAGTTCCACCACCAGATACTAAAACAGCAATTCTTGTTAACATAGGCTGATTTTCTCTTCGCCTTTAATTACTTCGCCGATAATATAAGCTTCATCACTTTTAGCATTTAATAAAGTAAGAGCCTTATTACTATCTTCTTTAGCTACTACTAAAATCATTCCTACACCCATATTGAAGGTATTAAACATATCATGAGTAGAGATATTACCTTTTTCTTTAAGAAGATTAAAGATATATGGTGTATCAATTTTATTAGTATCAATAGATGCACATAAACCATTAGGAATAGCACGTGGCACATTTTCAAAGAAACCACCACCAGTAATATGAGAAATAGAATGAATATTAATGCCTTCTTTAAATAATTCAAGAACTGGTTTGACATATAGCTTGGTAGGTTTTAATAAAGTTTCACCAAGAGTTTCACCGTTTTCTAAGACTTCATTTAAGTCAGCATTTTCAACATCAAATACTTTACGTACTAAAGAATAACCGTTGGAATGGAAACCAGAACTTCTTAAAGCGATTAAAGTATCGCCTTCTTTAACATTATTTAAATCTAAAATTTTTTTCTTATCAACTAAACCAACAGAGAAGCCAGCGATATCAAAATCATCACTTCTCATCATGCCTGGATGTTCAGCTGTTTCACCACCAATTAAGGAACAAAGTGATTCTTTGCATCCTTTGGCAACGCCTTTTACAATACTAGCAACCTTTTCAGGCTCGTTTTTACCAATAGCGATGTAGTCTAGAAAGAATAATGGTTTAGCACCGCAACAAACAATATCATTAACACACATTGCAACAGCATCGATACCGATTGTATCGAATTTATTCATAAGCTGAGCAATTCTTAATTTAGTACCAACACCATCAGTACCAGATACAAATACAGGTTCTTCATAACCTTCAAGATGAGGGGCAAATAAACCGCCAAAACCGCCGATTCCACCAAGTACTTCATCAGTAAAAGTAGAAGCAACGTCATTTTTCATGAGTTCTACACCTTTATAGCCAGCCTCAATATCGACACCAGCTTCAGCGTAAGCTTTAGATTGTGATTTCATTATTACTCCTTTCCTGTCCAACAATATGTACAAACCTTATTCGGATCTATACCAATGGCTTTAATTAATTCATCAAGACTTTGATAACCAAGAGATGCGAATCCTAATTCATTAGCGATACTTTTTAATAAGCATTGACCTCTATGAGTATTACGATTTGCATATTCTTCAATATGTTTCTGTCCTTCATCGCCTTCAAGTTTTTGAATAGTCCTACGGGTTAATAAATCCATTTCAGAATTGCCACGTGAGAAATTTAAAAATTTACAAGCATACATGATAGGAGGACAAGCACTACGCATATGTACTTCTTTAGCACCTGAGGAATATAAGAATTCAACGGTTTCTTTAAGTTGAGTACCTCTAACAATGGAATCGTCAACAAAGAGTAATTTCTTATTTTCAATTAATTCAGGTACTGGAATTTGTTTCATCTTAGCAATATGATTTCTAACATCTTGACTCTCAGGCATAAAAGAGCGAGGCCAAGTAGGGGTATATTTTACAAATGGTCTAGCAAATGGTTTATGTGAATAATTGGCATAACCAATCGCATGCGGTAAACCAGAATCAGGAACACCGGCAACATAGTCAACATCAGGAAGGGTTCCATCTTCTTCTTCTTGTCGAGCCATCGAAGCACCATTTTGATAACGTGCTACTTCAACATTAATACCCTCATAATTAGAGTTAGGGTAGCCATAATAGGACCAAAGGAAAGCACAAATTTTAAGATCATCGGTTCTTTTACTTAATACTTCATATTTATCAGCCGTAATCTTTACAATTTCAGCAGGTCCTAATTCATATTCGTTTTTATAATCAAGTTTATGATAAGCAAATGATTCAAAAGAAACACAATGACCATCATTACTCTTGCCAATAAGGACCGGAAGGCGGCCACGTTTATCACGGGCAGCAATTATTTCTTCATTTTCGGTAAGAATAATAATTGTTAAAGATCCTTCAATAACTTCTTGAACATGCTTAATACCATCAACAATACTATCTTTTTGGTTAATCAAAGCAGCTGCAAGTTCAGTAGCATTGATATGACCTTTACCAGAAGCAGTTAATTGATGGTGTCCATCGAAGTATTTTTCAAGTAATTCGTCAGCATTATTTATAATACCGACGGTCATAATAGCAAAAAAGCCTAAATGTGAACGCATGAGTAAAGGCTGGGAATCGGCATCAGAGATGCAGCCGATTCCACATTTACCTTTAAAATCTCTTAAATCGTGTTCAAATTTTGAGCGGAAAGGAACATTTTCAATTTTATGAATGGAGCGGGTGAAACCTATTTCTGGATCATGAAAAGCCAAACCGGCGCTGCGGGTTCCAAGATGTGAATGGTAATCAACGCCAAAAAAGGTATCTAAGACAACGTCATGATGCGCAACTGCGCCGAAGAAGCCACCCATTAGTGTTTTGCGAAGAAGAGGGTGGAGAGAGTCATTGGATCTACATATTCTCCATCTTTGTATACCCGCATATTGCCAGAAGCGATTTCATCAATCAACATTACCTGACCATTTTCATCGTAACCGTATTCGAATTTAATATCATAAAGAACTAAACCCTTTTCTTTTAAATCATCAGCAACAATAGCAGTGATTTTCTTAGTCATTTCTTTAATCTTGTCGTATTGTTCAGCACTCATAATATTTAATGCGACTAAAGCATCTTTGGTTACAAGTGGATCTCCTAAAGCATCATTTTTGAAAGTCATTTCAACATAAGATGGTAAATCAGCACCATTATTGATATATTCACCATATCTTCTAATGAATGATCCAACTGCTTTATTACGGCAAATTACTTCAAGACCATGACCGAATGGTTTAGCTGGAAGAACTTCCATAGTTGTATCTTCAAAGTTAGAAGATACAAAGTGCGTAGCAATACCAGCTTCATTAATCTTTTTGAAGAAATAGTCTGACATGCGAAGGTTTACATCACCTACACCTTCAATTGTAAGACCAACACTATTTTCTCCTGGATCAAAGACACCGTCTTTGCCTGTGCAATCATCTTTGAATTTTAATAAATAGTGGCCGTTATCAAGAGCAAATACATTTTTAGTTTTACCGCTGTAAATAAGTTTCATAACTTTCTTCTCCTTTAGTTTTCACTATATTTTGATTGAAATTCTTGGTCCTTTTGAAGCAATGCTTCTCTTTCTTCTTCACGCTTTAAAACTAATTTAGAAGCTAATTCTTCATCATTTAAAGCTAAGATTTGAAGGGCTAAGAAGGCTGCATTTTTGGCTCCGTCAATTGCTACGGTAGCTACAGGAATTCCTGGAGGCATCATAACAGTTGACAATAAAGCATCCATCCCATCACTTCCTGCTGCACGACATGGAATACCAATGACTGGTAATGTCGTATTAGCAGCGAGTGATCCTGCAAGGTGAGCTGCCATACCTGCAGCCGCGATTAAAACAGAAAAGCCGCTCTCCTTAGCAGAAGAGGCAAATTCTTTTGCATCTTCAGGGCAACGGTGAGCGGACAAAACGCGGACTTCAAAAGGCACGCTGAACTCATGAAGGATATTGATTGTTTTTTCGACAATAGGGAAGTCGGACGCTGAGCCCATAACAATGGCAATCTTTTTCATTTTTCTCCTCCTTTTGGTGACAAAAAATAAAAAGAACAATGCCCAGGCGGTCGGCTACTTAATAGATATGGCTCCCTTGTGGTCATCCACTTCCGCCAGTTACCATACCTTGTTGTTACGTAAAGATTCTAACAATAAAAAAGGGTTGTTTCAATAAAAAGAAACCTCTTTTAAGAGATTTCTTATCAATTTAGATAAATTTTAAAGACGACTATTCATCATAAAGAAAGCAATCACTAACATTCCTACCGAAACTAAACTTGATTGTTTAGCTAAGATGTTACAAAGTAGTATTTCACTTCCTGCTCCTAAGATAAAAGCTGTTGTCACAATAAGCATTACATGGATTCTTTTTAAATGTGAAGAGTCATGGCTGTGAAGGTAAGCAGAGAAAGCACTTGCAGTATTTCTGATATTACCTGTAAAGAAAGTTGAAGCATAAGCAAATTGTCCAACCTTATTGAAAGTAAGCGATTGAATACCGGTGGTAATTGCAACTAAAGCAATTGATAATTCAGGATTCATCGGCACTATGGCAACAATGGTTAAAAGAATGATTTCAACAAGAACACTAACTTGTCGCCAATGGAGTTTCTTTTGTTTATAATGACGTAATTCTGCTGCGATAAAAGCACCGAAAGCGAAAGATAAAACAGGAATAATATAGTGTAAGATATTTTTAAAATCACCACTAAATAAACGCATACCGATATGGGCAAGGTTTCCTGTTTGAGTATTAGCAAATACTTTACCACAAAGAAGGAAAGTATAAGCATCCTGTAACCCTCCTGAATAAGCCATTAGGGTATTAAGAGAATAGGAGTTAGACATATGTCTTTTTAATTTAAATGGTCCCATAATAAAAGCCTCCCTTCCTGATAGTTACCAAAACATATCATAAGAGAGGCTTTATGTAAAGCTAATTATTCTTTAGGTTCATAAGATTGTTCTTTAGACTCATCAGATGGTTTATCATCTTTAAGATCTTCAACTTTTTCAACTTCTTCGTTGAGAACTTTGCTGATAGCTTCATAAGCCTTAGTAGCCATTGCTAGAGTAGCCTTTTTAGCTTTACGAATTTCTTCCTGTGTTTCAGCACGGTTCCAAAACTCATCAATTGTTTTCTTAACACCACTGCCTGCTTTTTTTACCTGTTCTAAAACACTCTTTACTTCAGGTGAATCCATTAAAGCATCAAATGAATCGCTGATGGTTTTATCAGCATCTTTAAGCTTGGCTTCTGCTTCTGGATCATTCTTGAAGCTTTGAATCTTTTTAATGGTAAAATCGCAAGCTTCTTCACATTTAGAAGAAACGCGCTCAAGGAAATTTGAAACTGTTGTTTCATCAACATTTAAATCATGAACAGTTTCAGAGATTTTACTTGAAGCTTCTTCAACAACGTGTTTTGTTTTAGCGACAAGCTCATCCAATTTAAGACGATCTTCCTCGGCTAATAAAGGACGTTTTTCTTCTGCTACTTGTTTAACTTCAGCAATTTTCGCATTCATTTTGGAAATAACTGTTTCAATATTCATATTCAATATCTCCTTCTCTACATTTATTATAATACGTTTGAATCTTGTGACAAATTTGTGATGTAGGTGAAATTAAAATGAAGAAAATAGACTTATAGAATATATGCTTATGAAGTGAATGATGATTTGATATCTATGATTTTCTTCTAGATTATGATTCATTAAATAAGAATTAAGGTTATCCTATTTAATATATAGCTTAATTTAGTTATAAAAACTAAGAAAAGAAGTGAAAATCTTGTGAAAAAGGGCTTAGAAATAATAAAATCCGTAGCATTATTAGATTTTTTGTTATAATGATAAATGTAAAACTTTTGGAGGAAAAAAAGAGGTCTATGGGAGTATACGAATTATTATCATCAAAAGAAGATGCCCGCAAAGGTTCACCATTATGTGAATTCAATGGTTACCTTGAAGATTATCTGCAGTCAACAGAGGTTGAGGGTGAAAACGGAAAGATTCTAAACGATCTCTTCGAACTTGATAAGGACTTAAAAGTAATCGTTAATTTACAGATGGGTATTTCTAAAGAATCTATCTCAAATCAGATTATCCGTTATAAGGATATCTTCAAGCTTGAAGATAAAGCAGTTGTAATTCCTTATGTTATTTATGGTCGTAAGGACGATGAAGAAAAGGCTTTATTACTTGTTGATGGCGATTATATTTATGCTAAAGGTATGTATTATTCATTAACTGAGCCAGGAAGTGAATTCCAGACAGTTAAAAATGATATCGTTGCAATGGATTTAACTGATGCTGAAATGGTTAAGAAAGTATTTGCCACACTCTTTACTAAGCGTGCAGGTCAAATCCAGCGTGATTTAGATCGTGCTCATTTTGCTAATTATGACGAAAGCTATGAACATGCTTTAGTTTTATCAGAGAAAGTTCATGATGAGCTTCTTGCTAAGCTTACTGAAACAGAAGACAAAGAAGAACTTATTCGTAATGCTATCAGCCACTGGTTCTTAATTAAGAAATTTGTTTATGTTCAATTCATGGTTGATAAGACGGTCTTAAATACTAAATTTGAAGGTAATGTTAAAGCACAACGTAACCAAGCTAAACAAAATGCTGATAAGATTCGCTTTATCTCAATCTCTGATTTATGGAGAGGAAAGATTGGCGAAGGAAAAGCTGAGTAATTCAATTAAAGTCATCTAATAAGATGGCTTTTCTTTTTATATCATTGATACAATAGAAATAATGAATAAGAAAAGATCTTTAAAGTTCATCATTCTTTTACCACTTGTAATATTTACGATTATTCAAGGTATTTTACCGATGATTATTTTACTTTCTTCTAATATTGGTAATATTCTTGAAATTAGTAAGATTGAAGATGCGCTTAATGCAACACTTAAGAACGCTGATGTTTTAAATGATGAAATGGTTAAAAACTGGGCTTTAATTGCTGATGAAGGTGAATATTTAAATAAAACAATATATAAAATATTAGATAAACACCAAATCGATATTGATACCTTTTTAACAGATGATGAAGTTCAAGAAGAATTCTTGAAAAATGTTGGTGGTCATTTTATCAACTTTACTCAAAATAATAGTGCTTCGGGTTCTTATGTCATATTGGCCAATAATAAATCGCTAGGTGATAAAGCTAGTTATAATGGCTTCTTTTTAAGAGATGCTAAACCTGATATTAGAACTGAAGACAATGATGATATCCTTTTGGAAAGAGGTAGTAAAGCTTTATCTAAGAGCTTAAAAATTACACTTGATGATAGTTGGCGTGTACGTTTTAGCTTTAAAGGGGCCAATGTTAGAAAAAGTGATAATTTCTTCTATCAACCATTATTGAATGCTAATAATCAAGATAATGATAATTTAGCTAGTTTAGGCTATTGGTCTTTACCTTTTGTGCTTGAAGATAATCCTAGCGATAGCCATAAGATGATTACTTATACTTTGCCTTTAAAATATGAAGGCAAAGTATATTGTGTTTTTGGCGTTGAAATAAATACTAAATATATTACTTCCTTATTTGATAGTGACTATAATTCTAAATTAACTTATATCTTAGCTATTAAATCTAATAATCGCTATTATCCTTTGCTTGGTAGAGGTGATTATTATAATCGTGTTAGTCAAAATGATAGCTTTATTTTAAAGAAAGAATTACCAGATGACTTATATAGTATTAAAGATATGGGCTTAAATCGACAAAAGCTCTATGCGGTTACATCACCTTTAAATATCTATTATGCTGATGCGCCATATCATAATGTGGATTGGGTTTTAGTTGGTGTTACGGATGATAGTGCTATCTTTGATCTTGGCCGTAGCTTATATAAAAATATGAGCATTGCTCTAATTTTCTCTTTAGCTTTTGCGATTGGTATTTCTTACTTCTTATTTAAAGTTATTTCGTCCCCTGTAACTAAACTCATGAATTCGGTGCGTGGCGGTATTTTAGGTTTAAATACTTATGAAAATAGTAATGTTGTTGAAATTGATGAGTTACATGATGTGATAGAAGAATTAACTGAAAAAGATTTTAAACAAAATCAAGAATTAGTAGAAGAAAAAGAGCGTTTGCAAATAGCGATGCAATCAACAAATGATATTTTCTTTACTTTTGAAGAAGGTGAAAAACTAATCTATATCAATAAATCAACCGGTTTTAGCCGTGTTCTTTCTAAAGATGGTTTAAATTCTTTATTACTTGTACTTATTCATCCGGAAGATAAAAAGAAAGTTCAAATATTAAGAAATGACCACAATGATAGCTTTACAGTAGAACTTAGAATGCGTGAATCAAGTGATGATGCCTATAAATGGATTAGAATATCAGGTAAAAGAGTGGCTGGTAAAGTTATTGGTTCAATCAGAAATATTAATGATCAGAAAGAATTAGAGATTAAGAAAAAGAATGAAACTATTCTTGATGTTACAACATCTTTCTATCGTTTTGATGTTGGATTAAGAAAACTTGCTAAGCTCAGAAGCGCAACATCCAGATTATCTTTTGTTTATTTAGAAGTATTAGACTTTGATAAGATTATTAATCGTTACGGTTTATGTTATGGCGATATTTTTACTCAAAAGATTGCTGAAATTATTAAAAATTATTTTATTGACGATGATTTATTAGCTATTCGTATAGGCCAAGCTAGCTTTGTATTATGTTTGAAAGATTATCCTTTAGCTTCTTTACAAACAACATTACGCGATATTAAGAAAGAAAGTCATCATGTCTTTAATGATATTGAATTCCATATGTCAATCGCTATTTCTAAAGCTTATAAAGACTCTAATAATGAAGCTATCATTGCAACTTTACAAAATTATGTAAATACTAAAAGACATTATTCAATTGATGAAATAGCTGAAATAGATGAATCTTTAACTATTCGCAATGAAGAAATTGTATCTTTGGGTGATTTATCACGCCTTTCTTTATCATCAATTGCTTTAAATTTATTAACCCATAGTGAAGATATAGCTGTTTCGGTTAATGCTTTAGCATTGAAGATGAAAGAGAAATATCCTCTTAGCAATCTTATTTCTTATTCTTTCCATCGCCTATCACTTTTATGCCACTTAGAATTTATTTGGCACAAAGATAAAAAGATTGACGACATCTATCTCAAAGAAGATGATTATCTTGATTTCTTAGACTTATTAACAAGTGATACTTTATTGCCACTTAATGATGTTTTAACCGCAAATCCAATCTTAAAAGATTATAAAGGACATAAAGGTTTATTAATTAGTGTCTATGACGAAAATAATTTTATAGGCTATTTTATCTTAGAAGGAATAGGTGAAGAAGCATTAAAAGATGAATTTAATCGTAAAGAAATCTATGAAATTGCAACTATCATCAAATCACAAATTATTAAAGTAAGATACGACGAAATAGCTAAAACTAAAGCCGAATTCTTAGCACGTATGTCACATGAAATTAGAACACCAATGAATGGTATTATCGGAATGAGTGAATTAGCTTTAGCACCTAATATTGATGAAAAAAGACGTCTTGAATGCCTTAAACAAGTACAGCTTTCTTCCAAATATCTTTTATCATTACTTAATGATATTCTTGATATGTCAAAAATTGATTCCGGTAAGATGAGACTAGCTATTGCACCATTTAGTTTAAAGAAATTGGTTGATGATATTGCTACTATCTTCATAACGCATTTCGATAATAAGGAACAAAGCTTTATTGTTAACTTAGATACAACAAATGATATCTTCAAAGGTGACTCTTTACGGTTATCACAAGTGCTTATCAATTTAATATCTAATGCCAATAAATATACCAATAAAGGTGGTAGAGTTGAGCTTAATATCAAAGAAACAGTTATTGATGAAAATACATCTAATCTTTACTTTGAAGTAAAAGATAATGGTATTGGTATTAGCCAAGAAGATAAAGAAAGAATCTTTGATTCCTTTGAGCAGGTCAACAATAGCGCTCGTAGTGGTACTGGTTTAGGACTTGCGATATCTTCACGTTTATTAAATCTTATGGGCAGTAAGATTGATCTTGAATCAACTAAAAATGTAGGCTCAAGCTTTAGTTTTGATTTAGAACTTGAAATAAGCAAAGAAAAAGTAGAGGAAGTATTGGAATTAGATCATCTCCATTTTGATAATGATAGAATCTTAGTGGCTGAAGATAATGAAATCAATGCTGATATTATCATTGCAATGTTAGAGAATTATGGTTTGAAATGTGATTTAGCTACTAATGGTAAAGAAGCAGTTAAACTATTTGAAAATAGCGAACTTAATTACTATGACATGATTTTAATGGATGTTATGATGCCCGAAATGGATGGTTTAGAAGCTACTAAAGCTATCCGTCAATCAAAAAGAAAAGATCATAATATCTTAATTTATGCTTTAAGTGCTAATGCATTTATTGAAAATGAGAATGAATCACTGGAAGCTGGCATGAATGGTTACCTAGCTAAACCGATTGATAATCAAAAATTAAAAGAAGTATTACTTAAAATATATAAACAAACTTAACGCTTTTTGACTGACTCAAGAAGCGTTTTATTAATTGTAATTTAGGATAACGATGTATAATTATAGACATGAATAACAACAATAATTTTCCTTTTTTCTGGTTTATTTTCTTTATGTTTATGTTTGGTGGTATTTTTGATTTATTGTTAGGCTTATTACCAGTAATTCTTTTAGGTATTGGAGCTTATAGTATTTTCAAAGCAATCAAAAAGAAAAACCAAGAGAAACAAAATGAACAAACTAAAAAATATACCGATGATACTTATAAAGATATGTCTAATCATCAAAAAAGTATTATTGATAATCGTCTTAAGAAGTATTTTACAACCCATTTATCTTTGCCAATATTTGAAAATATCGCTCTTGTACCAAGAGGGGGAGAATATAGTTCGGTAGAAGATTTATGCCTTAGCTATAATGATGAGGTCATTTTAACTTTAGCTGAATTTAAAGAATATGATGCTGCATTATATAACTCGATTGTTTCACTCCTTTTATCTTTTGCTAAACAAAAAGAAGAAGTAATAGGAGCTGAAATCAAAGTACCAGAAGTAAAAGAAGAAGCAAAGTTATCAGATGCTCAAAAGTATATTGATAAGATTAATCTTTTAAATATCAATTTACCTAATGAGGAAATTCATAATGGTTTATATCAAACTTGTACACTTCTCAAACAAATTGATTTAGCTAAAAAAGAGAATAAAGAATCTAAATTAGTTAAACTTTATGATTATTATTTACCAATTTTAATTACTATTCTTGAAAACTATTCTAATTTAGCTAAAGCTAATGCTTCATCTAAGGAATTTAAAGATTCCGAAACAGAATTAATTAAGACCATTATTTTAATTAATGAAGCTTTAAAGAGTCTTAATGAATCATTACGTGAAGAAGATTATATGAATCTTTCAGCCGATATTACCACTTTACAATCATTACTTAAAAAAGATGGTTTAGTAAGTGAGCCTTTTAAAGAGAAAGGAGATAATAATGACTAATCAAGACGATGTTTATGAAGAGATTTATCAACAACTTGATGCCTTAATGAAGAATAAGGAAAGTGCTGATGCAATCCAAAGAGAAGTTAATAAACGTTACACATCTAAGTCAACATCCTTTGTGAATAATACTTTTGATTCCGCAACTGTTAAAAGACCAGCTGTACCTTTACCATCATCGGTTTCTTATAATGGACGCTATGATTGTTTTGTGAAAATCTTAGAGAAAGTTGATTATGGCTCATATAACGCTAATGAATATGTAAAAGGTCACAGTGAAGCTTTAAATAAGTATCATGATCAAGCTCTTACTTCATCTAAAGATTTATCGATGGTTGAAGGCCGTTTAAAAGATGAAATTACCAAATATAACCATATTGAAAAGACTAATCTTTATGTCAAAGGTTATTATGATGGCCTTTTATATGTCTATCGTGCACTTAAGAATTCTAAGGATGCTATTGTAGAAGAAATGATTAAAACATTACAACGAGGATTAAATTAGTGACTAAAGAAGAAAGAGAAGCCATGCTTAAAGAAGTATTGAATCGTAAAAGTGGGTTCAATATTAAATATAACGATGCTGAAGAAGTATTAAATAAAACGGAAGATGAACTTGAAAAGCTAATTGCTCAAAATAATAAGAATTTAGAAGAATTAACAGCTAAATATGAAAATAATCTTAAATTAGCAGGTGAAGAAACAAACTATAATTCTTTAAAAGCTGAGATTGAAAAAGACTTCGGTTTTAAAATAGATACTCCAAGAACGATTATTTCTGGTAGCGATAATAAAGAATTATTTGAAGAAATCGAAAAGATTTTAAAAGAAAGAATTATTGGCCAAGATAAAGCAATTGAGGATTTAACAGTCGCTATTCGTCGTCCTTATTTAACAGGATCGGATCCTTTAAAAATTCGTAATACTATCTTATTAAGTGGTAATAAAGGTTCTGGTAGAAGATTATTAGTTGAAAAGATGGCCGAAGTTCTTAAGGAAAAAGGCTTAACAGTATCTAATGAAGTAAGCACGATTGATATGTCCCGTTATCAAAACGCATCCCAAGAAGCATTATTCTTACAAGACTTATATATCGCTTTACAAAGTAAAAGCCCTTTTATTGTAATTGAGAATTTCGCTTCAGCATCACCAGTTTACAATCGTATGTTGGCCGATTTATCACTTAAAGGACAATGTTTATTAAATAAACGTTATGTTTTCGCCAATAATCATCTAACAGAAGCTAGTGGCAAAATCACTAAAGAAGCAATAGATCACTTTGATGGTAATGGTAAAACATTAATCTTTATTAGCGAATTATCCTCATCTAAAATAATGGATATTTTTGGTAAATCATTTGTTGATAATATTGCTGATAAGATTAAAACGGAGATTTATAATCAAGATGATATCAAAGAAATTATTACTAATCTATTAATTGATTTAACTTCTAAAACAAAGAATCAATTAGATATCGCTCTAACAATAGATTCATCAATAAATGAATATCTCTTTAATAACTTTGAACCTAAAGAAGGTACTCAATCATTAATTCCTACTATTAATCATATTTATGATGAAATAGTAGAATTAGCTTTGAGAAGAGATAATATTAAAGAACTAAAACTAATCTTTGATGATGATATTATCGCAATTGGTGAAGAAGAATATAAATTAAAAATCGTTAATGATGATAGTAGTGAGCGTGAAGAAATTCAAAAAGAATTAGATGCCATTGTTGGTCTTGATAAAGTTAAAGCTTATCTTTTAAGTTTAGAAAACCATGTCAAAGTTAACCAAATTCGTAAAAAAAGAGGTCTTAAAACAACCGAAGTTTCTAAACATATGATTTTTACTGGTAATCCAGGTACTGGTAAGACGACTATCGCTCGTCTTGTATCACGTATGATGAAAGCTGCTGGCATTTTAAGACAAGGACAACTAGTTGAAGTAACCCGTGCAGATCTTGTTGGAAAATATGTTGGGCATACAGCTCCTTTAACAATGGAAGTTATTGAATCAGCTTTAGGTGGTGTCTTATTTATCGATGAAGCATATTCTTTATATCGTGGTAAAGATGATTCTTTTGGACTTGAAGCCATTGATACTTTAGTTAAAGGAATGGAAGATCATCGTGATGATTTAATTGTAATTTTAGCTGGTTATGATAAAGAAATGAATGAATTCTTAACTGCTAATACTGGTCTTAAATCACGTTTTGCTAATATTATTCATTTCGAAGACTATACTGGTGAAGAATTAATGGCTATTGCAGTATCGATTGCTAAAGGCAAAGACTATAAGATCGAAGAAAAAGCTTTAGAGCCCCTTAAAAATTACTTTGCTTTAATGCAAGCTAGAAAAGATGTTACCAGTGGTAATGGACGTTTAGCTCGTAATTTAGTAGAAGAAGCAATTTTAGCGCAATCTGAGCGCCTATTAAAAAATCAAGATGATGAAATTGATGTCTTAAAACTTGAAGATTTCAATCTTGAAAATCTTAGTGAAATTAAACAATCTAACTAACAGCATAATCAATATGCTGTTTTTACTTCTTTTTCACCTTATTTTGGCTTTAAATTTGTAATGAATTAGCAAAGTAAAAATGAAAGAAGAAGACATTAACTTATAAAACAATCTTGATTCTTAAAAAAGAGGCTTTTAATGGGTAAGAGTAATTATTTAGTTATTGGTATCTCTTTAGGATTGTTGAATGATATATTTATGAATAATATTGCGCTTGTTTATTATTTGGCTTAATGTTTGGTCTATGTTTAGATACTATTAATACTAAAAAGGAATAATCTTAAATAAATTCATTAAGATTTCATCTTAATCACATTTTTTTACATATTATTGACAAAGTACTTCGTAACATGAGTGGTATCTTATAAGTGTAAGGAAGGAATAGGCTCCTTACTCAGTACTTCCCCAGTACTGGTATTCTCCCCTTAAATAAAATATTGTTGAAAAGAAAAAAGCGATTCCCTTGTCGCTTTTTTTCTTTATGATTAGGATTATAACCGTTATAATCAAATAAAGAGGTAGTGACATGTCATCAATTAATCCTGAGAATAATAACGAAGAAATGCTTAATGAAGTTAACAATGAAGAAATTAATCATGAAGAAGTAAAAGAAGCTAATCTTGAGGATACTAATCTTAAAGAAAAAAGCATTGAAGAAATAAAAGAGAATAAAGGAATCAAGACTATTGAAATTCCTTCTTTTCATCGTTTTAAAGATGTCATCGATGATGAAGAAGAAAAGCCAAAAGAAAAACCACAAGAAGTAATTAAAAAAGAAGTTGTTAAAGAAATTATCCCAGATCCTGAAGATATTATTAAACAAGCACCAAAACCAGAAAAAAAGAAATCGTATATCTGGCTTTTAAGTTTATTAGCTTTCTTAATGCAACTTGTATCATCGGCGCTGCCTTGGATTTATATTGGTGGTAAAGCTGAAATGTTGCTTACTTTATTATTTAATATCAGTAAAACAAAAATGTTTGGTTTTGAAGCTTTAAGAAGTGAATTACCATTAGCCATCTTCTATATCTTGGCTGTTATTATCTTTGGCCTTGGTGGGATTATCTTAGCTTCTGCACGTATGAAAAAGACCGTTGCTTTTATTTCGATTGTGAACTTTATTGTGGTTGGTATTCCAACGGTTTATATCATTGGCTATAATGTCTTCGCTAAAACAAGTTCTTTATTAAGAATTGGTATTTATCTTAATTTAGTTGCTTGTTTATTATCTTTATTTGCTGCTATGAGCTATATATCACATTATAAGGAGCGTGCATAATGGAAAAATATAGTCTTCAACGTATTAATATAAGCTTATTGATTATCGCTACCTTAATCTTTCTTAATACGATTAAGGGAATAGCTATTCCATCATGGTATTTAATAGCTTCTTTTGCCTCGGTTATTTTAACTTTTATCGCATCATTTATCTTATTGACTATTGGTGAATGGAAAAATGAAAATAAGCTATCATTTGTAGCTGATATCGTCCTATTTTCAGGATTATTAATGGGAATTATTTGGTTTGTTATTGCAATTATTCTTTATTAAAAAGATTACCTTTAAGTAAACAAAGAGTGATATCTTTTAATTCTTTTTGAGTATGTTTACAAGTACATCTTGTATAGTTTTTTGCAATACCGGTAAAAGCACCTGCTAAATAGCTAGCAGCATAAGATCTTTCTTCGTCACTTTTGCCTTTCATAAATTCTTCACAATCATAGAAGTTATGATATTGCATATCTAAGAAAAGATGCATAATGCCATTATTCATAAGCATAGTTAATAAATCTTTATGTTTAATAAGATAATGGCTAAAGTCTTCACTTAAATAATTAACGCAAGAACAATCTTCTTTCTTATTATCAGGCTCATAACAAGCTTCTTCACCAAGAGCGAAGATTATAACATCTTCTTTCGAATCAAATAGTGAATAAAAGGTTTGCCTTGAAATATTAGCTTCCTTACAAATTAAGCTGATACATATATTATTAAATTGATAATCTTTTAAAAGAGACAATAAAGCTTCAGCAATTCTCTTTTGAGAATCAAGAGCTAATTTATTATTACCAGCATACATTTCCTATGACTCCTTGACAAATGTCAATCTTGCGTTATTATAACATCAGAACAATTCTCTTTCAAGGAAGGCGTTGTTCTATTATTTTCAGATATCTTAGCACTCTAGATGTTTAAGTGCCAAAGGAGGTTTTATGATTATTATTCCTGTATACAATATGACAGTTTTACCTGATGCTTATATGCCTTTTCCTTTACAACGTTATAAAGAAATTGCTAATAAAGAACCTGAAGAGGGTGAAGATGTTGTCTTTTTATTAGTTAAAGAGCCTAAACCGGCTAAAAGAATTACTAAAGATGATATCTATCCATATGCTGTAGAAGGTAAAGTTAAAGAAAGTAAAGATGGCTTTGTAATCATTGAAGGTAGAGAACGTGTTAAAATCGAAAGCTTAGAAATAGATAATCAAGGTTTGATGACTTTGTCTTTAAGAATTGTCAAAGAAGTTGAAGATCGTTTGCCTTTTGATGAAGGTGTTAAAGATATCAAAAAACAATTTAATGCCTTCTTTAAAACAATTAGTTATGGCAAAATTCTTAAGAAATATCTTGATGCCATGAATAGCTATGCGGAATTATCTTGCGGTCTATCACCTTGGATGGTTTTAAAAAGTGAAGAAAGATATGCCTTATTAAAAGAAGATTCTTTAAAGAATCGTGATGAAATGATAAAGGCTCAACTTTTGGAATTCTTAAATACTATAACTGTAAGTAAAGAAGCTGAGCGTCAACAAGAAGAAAGCAATCGTTTAAGCTATCGTGAAAATGCAATTCGTAAACAAATTGATTATCTTCAAAAGGAACTTCATGAAATTCATGGTGAAGATGGTGATGAAATCGAAGCTTTAGAAAAGAAAATAAACGAAGCTAAGATGAATGAAGAAGCTTATAAAGAATGTCAAAAGGCTCTTAAAAGATTAAAAGTCGAAAACGAAAGCTCGGCAGAATATGGTTTATTATTAGATTATTTAAATTTCATGGTTTCTTTGCCTTGGAAGAAAGAAATATTTAAAGAAATAGACTTAAAAGAAGCTAATAAGATATTAGATCGTGACCATAGTGGTTTAGTTAAAGTTAAGAAAAGAATCATCGAAGAATTATCAATGATGAATCGTAAGCAATCTTTATCAGGCTCAATTTTATTATTCGCTGGAGCACCAGGCACTGGTAAGACCAGTATCGCAAGTGCTATCGCAGAAGCTATGAATCGTCCTTTAATTCGTATTTCTTTAGGTGGTGTCCATGATGAAGCTGAAATTAGAGGCCATCGTCGCACTTATATTGGCTCAATGGCTGGACGTATTATGAATGCGATATCTAAATGCGATAGCAGTGCACCGGTTATCTTGCTTGATGAGATTGATAAATTATCGCAGTCCTATAATGGCGATCCACAAAGTGCTTTACTAGAAGTACTAGATCCTGAACAGAATAATCACTTCACAGACCATTATCTCAATGCTCCATATGATTTAAGTGATGTTTTATTTATTGCAACCGCAAATAATGTCGATAATATCTCAGAGCCATTATTCAATCGTATGGAACTTATTCCTTTTGATGGTTATACCAGAAATGAGAAAAGAGAAATTGCTAAGAAACATTTAATTAAAGCAGCAATGAAAAAGACCGGTATCAAAGCTAGTGAGATTCATTTTACTGATTCAGCCATTGATAAGATTATTGATGAATATACCAGTGAATCAGGTGTTCGTGAACTTAAAAGAGCGATTCTAACTATTAGTCGTAAAGTTTTAGTTGAACTTGAAGAGAAAGATAAAGTAACTATTAATGCGAAAAATGTTGAGAAATATCTAAGCGATGCCACAAGGCATGATAAAGCTCTTAAACAAGCAGACCCTGGTATTGTTACAGGACTTGCATATACTGCAGGTGGAGGAGAGATTCTCTATATCGAAACCCTATTTGTACCGGGTGAGGGCAAATTAATCCTAACAGGACAACTTGGCGATGTTATGAAAGAATCGGCAGAAATTGCATATACTTTATTACGCTCAATCTATCCTGATAAGAAGGATTTCTTTAAAGAAAATGATTTACATCTTCATGTACCTGAAGGAGCAATTCCAAAAGATGGACCAAGCGCCGGTATTACTTTATTATCAGCCATGGCATCTTTAGTTTTAGATAAAAGCGTAGATCCACATATTGGTATGACTGGCGAATTATCTTTAAGAGGCGATGTTACAGCAATTGGTGGTTTAAATGAGAAATTAATGGCTGCAGACCGAGCTGGATTAAAGACTATTTTAATTCCAAAAGAAAATCTTGATGACTTAAAGAAAGTACCTGATGAAATTAAAAATAAGCTCAAAATCATTCCTATCAAAAACTATAAAGAAGCCTTTAAAATATTAGATTTAGATTAAAATAAAGCTCAAGATTACTCTTGAGCTTTATTTAGATATTTAAATAACCTTTAATTGTTTTAAGAGTTGCATATACCCCATCAATATGACTTCTTTCATATCCATGAGATGCATAAACACCAGAACCAATTAAGCCATGTCTGATATCATAACCAGCACTTAATGTCGCTTCAACATCAGATCCATAATAAGGATAGATATCAATCGCATAATCGGCATTTTCTTTTATAGCAGCATTTACTAAACGATCCACAATACCTTTATCATATGGTCCACCAGAGTCTTTAGCACAGATTGATACTTGTCTTTCATTACATTGTAATCCTTCACCAACGCATCCCATATCAATTGAAATAGCTTCTTTAACATCGCTAGGAATAGATGTGGATCCACCATGTCCAACTTCTTCATAAGTAGTAATTAAGGCATAAACTCTTCTTTCAAGTTTAATATTATTATCAACTAAATATTTAGCGAAACCTAATAGAATGCCAACGGAGAGTTTATCGTCTAAGAAACGTGATTTGATATAACCAGATTCAGTAATATGAGCACGAGGATTAACACAAATATAATCACCAACATCAATTCCCAAAGCTTTAGTATCTTCTCTGCTTTTAACATCTTCATCTAATAAAACTTCAATCGTATCAAACGTTCTTTCTTTTGAAGATAATTCTTTATTCACATGGCTTGAAGCATTGATGAGTTGGAATGTACCTTCATATATTTTGCCACCGCGACTATATACTTTCACATTCTCACATTCCACATTGCTTGCAACAAGTCCTCCAAGATTAGTAGCTTTAATGCGACCATTATCTTTGATTTCTTTAACCATAGCACCCAATGTATCAGCATGAGCTTCAAAAAGAAGAGCACCTTCTATATTTTCTTTACCACCAAAATCAACTAAAATAGCACCTTTATTAGTTTTAGTCACATGAAAACCAAAAGCTTCAAATTCTTCTGCTACTTTTGTAGCAATTTCAGCAGTAAAACCAGTAGGGGAATCAATATTAATTAATTCAATGGCTTTATTAGCTGCAAATGTTGCATAATCTCTATTCATCTTAATCTCCCATCTAAATACAATATAAAGTATAACGCATTAGCTATTTCTTTATGGCAGTTTTAACTATAATTATGAATAGTAAAGGACTATTGAATTATGAATAATATCTATCGCTTATTAGCTATCTTATCTTATCCTCTTATAGTATGTTTTCTTTTAATTTACATAAGTTATAAATATCGTGAAGTCTTTATTAAATACTATAAAAAGATTTTTTTAGTACTTCTTTTATTTACTTTAATTGGCACATTAGCTATTTTTAGTTATTTCCAAATTGAAAAGAACGCTATATATGTTTATGACAATGCTGGATATTATGTTAAAAGCTTAGAGATGTTACAAATCTTCTATGAGAATCCAAGTCAATTATTTAATAAAGTATATACAACTATTAATACTAGTGATTATAGTTATCTACCTTCATTATTCAATTTTTGGCCTTTATTAATAAATAATTCATATCCCTTTTATTGTTTAATTAATTTCTATATCTTCTTATTGCCAACAATCTATTTATTATTACTTTTATACTATCGTTATTATGATGGTTATTTATTACCATTACTTGTTTTACTAGCTTTCTATCCTTTATGGATAACTATCTTTTATGGGCGTGTAGATGTTTTGGGTTTATTACCATTATTAGTCTTTTATATCATTACTTTATTTAATAATTATGAAGATATTAATAAGTTAGATGTTTTAATACTTAATTTCTTAACCTTATTATTGATGTTTGAGCGAAGATGGTATTTATTTGCCCTAGTAGGGGCTTATTTAGCTTATATGGTTAAAGGTATTATCTATGCCTATAAGAATCATAAATGGTTATCTAGCGCCCTTAAATTCACTTTATCAGGCTTATTAGCTTTAATTATCCTGCTAATATTCTTTAGAGGTTTCTTTATAAATGTCATGATGGTTAATAATGTTGAAGCATATGCTTACTATAATCATGAAGGCAAAGTTTTAGCGATTATTAATTTCTTCTCATTATTTATATCTTTAGTAGCCTTATATGCTTTAGCTAAATTATTAATACTTAAAAAAGAATTCGCATTATCTTTAATAATAATTATTCTTATACCTACATTCCTTTTCTTTAGAACGCAATCATTTGATATTCATCATTATTTAATTATTACTTTAGCTTTCTTATTCTTATTTATTTATGGTTTAAAAGCTCTTAAAGAACAATATCTTCAAATAATGCTTATTAGCTTATTGTTAATACAAAGTTTTATTGTTTTTACACCCTATGAATTGCCTTTATTTACTAAGACTAAGAAACATATTGAAGAGAATCCTTATAAAGAAGGTTTAATAGATCTATCTAATTATCTAAAAGAAATAGCAAGAGATGATGGCATCTTCTCTTATGTTGCAACTGGTAATAATTTAATTTGTGATGAGGCGATTAAAAATGCAACGTTGCCAGATATTGATTTCCCTAATATGGTTTCTTATGTTTTTGATATTAGAGATGGTTTTCCAAGAGATTTTGCTTATATTAAATACTTTGTAATAAGTGATCCAATTCTTTATCTTGATGAAAATTACCAACATCTTTATAAGGTGATAAGTGATGGTATTATGCATGATGAAGAAGTAAGCAAAATCTTTACTTTACGTAATGAATTCATCTTAGGCAAAGATGATGATAAGGTTAAAGTTTACATTTATGAATTAACTGGTAATTATAATGAAAATATTAAAGAATATTTTTACCAAAAGATGATTGCATATTATCCTGATAAGAAAGATTTCTTTGCTTATATTCTTGATTAATGCTTATAGCCCTATATGATAGGGCTATTTGTTATAATAGGGATATGTGGAATGATACAATAGTCGCTATTTCAACTCCTCTTGCGACAGGAGCTATTTCAATTATTAGAATGAGTGGTGAAGATGCTTTATCTTATACAAGACTCATTAGTGATTTAAAAGAAGATAAACAAAAAGCTAATACTATTCACTATGCTCATATCTATGATGGAAATGAAGTTATTGATGAAGTTTTGATATCAACCTTTATTGGACCACGCTCATATACTGGTGAAGATATGGTTGAAATTAATTGTCATGGTAGTGTTTTTAATACTAGAAGAATTTTAAATTTGCTCTTACAAAAAGGTTGCCGTTTAGCAGATCCTGGTGAATTCACAAGACGCGCTTTCTTATCCGGACGAATTGATTTATCAGAAGCCGAGTCGGTTAATAGTATGATTGAAGCTAATTCTTTACTTCAAGCTAAATCAGCAATAAGAGGTGTTGATGGCTCAATTGAGAGATTACTTAATCCTTTAATTACTGATATGAGTAATATCTTATCGATGATTGAAGTAAATATTGATTATCCTGAATATGAAGATGAAAAAGAGATGAGCCAGGATGTCATTAAACCAGAAGTTGAAAAATGGATTTTAAAGATGAAAGAGATGATTAAAGAAGCAGAATCTTTCTCACTTGTTAAAGACGGCATTAGAACTGCTATTGTTGGCAAACCTAATGTTGGTAAAAGTTCTTTATTAAATGCTTTATTACGTAAAGATAAAGCGATTGTGACCTCAATTGCCGGTACTACAAGAGATTTAGTAGAGGACCAAGTTAGAATAGGTGAGCTTACATTGCATTTAATTGATACTGCTGGTATTCATGAAAGCGAAGATATTGTTGAAAAGATTGGTATAAATCGTTCAATTCAAGCTGTTAAAGAAGCAGATTTAGTGCTTTTGGTTTTAGATGGCTCTAGAGTTTTAGAAGAAGAAGATTATCAATTATTAGAATTAACTAAAAATAGTGATCGCTTAATTCTTTGGAATAAAACGGATTTAAATTTAATTAAACAACCATTTGATGGTTTACATATCTCAGCTAAAGAAAACGATGTAAAAGAATTAACGGATTATTTAACTAAAAGATATGAGCCTAATGTATCTTTGGTTGATAAAGATATCTTGAATTCTGAAAGACAGATTTCTTTAATGAAAGAAGCGAAAGCTAATTTAGAAAATTTACTTATTAATATTGATGAAATGCCAATTGATTTACTAAATGAAGATATCCGTGAGAGTTACCGCTGTCTTTGCGATATTTTAGGTAAAGAATATCGTGAGAATCTAATAGATCATATGTTTAGAAATTTCTGTTTAGGTAAGTAAGATGCCCTTATTAGATAGTCATTGTCATATTTATGATGAAGCTTTTAAAGATGATTTAGATGAAGTATTAAATCGTATGGTTGAAGCAGGTATTACCAAAACCATGATTTGTTGTTGCAATAAGAATGAGTATTTAAAAGCTAAAAAGATTAAACATCCTTTAATTCATTTTGATTTATCAATTGGTATTCATCCTGAAGATGTTAAAAAGATGGATGAAGTGATGACTTTTGATGAATTATTAGAAATTGCAAGTCAAGATGATATTAAAGCTGTTGGTGAAATTGGTTTAGATTATTATTGGGATAAAGATAATAAAGAAGCCCAAAAAGAAGTCTTTATTAGGCAAATAGAATTAGCTAAGAAGCTACATAAACCAGTTATTGTTCATAGTCGTGATGCTAATCAAGATACTTTTGATATTCTTGATGCTTATCATACTCCTGGTGTCTTACATTCTTATGCTGGATCTAAAGAAATGGCTTTAGAATATCAAAAAAGAGGTTATTATTTATCTTTTGGTGGTGTTGTAACATATAAAAATGCTATTAATCAACCAGCATCAGCGAAAGCTATTTCACTTGATAATATCTTAATTGAGACTGATAGTCCTTATTTACCACCAGTACCATTTAGAGGCAAAAGAAATGAACCTGCATATGTTAAATATGCTGCAATGAAGATTTGTGAATTAAGAGGAATTAGTATGGATGAATTATTAACAGCTGTAGACCATAACTATACTAATTTATTTGGAGAATGAAATGATTTATCCAACATTTATTAAAAGAGGTGATTATATCGGCATTACTGCACCAAGTGATGGGGTAGGTAAAAAGATAGAACACTATGAAAAGGCTCTTGAAAGCTTAAAAGAAAATGGTTTTTTAATTAAAGAAACAGCCTCGGTTAGAAATAATCGTTCACCATCAAGCTCTGCTACTAAAAGAGGTAAAGAATTTAATCAATTAGTTAAAGATGATGAAGTTAAATTAATCCTTTGTGCAAGTGGTGGTGATTTCTTGATGGAAATGTTAGATAAGGTCGACTATAAAGCTTATCTTAAAAACCCTAAATGGTTTATGGGAATGAGTGATCCCTCAACTTTATTATTCACACTGACTACCAAATATGATATTGCAACAATCTATGGTCATAATGTTGGAACATTTGATAATCCATTAAAAGATCGTGCATATAAAACAGCTTTAGCTTATATGCAAGGAGATTTAATTAGACAAGAATCTTATGATTTATATCAAACAAGTTTTATTGATGATAATTCACCTTTAGCTAAAGTTTATTATAAAACACCTAATGGTGATGTTGATATAAAGGGCAGAATGATTGGCGGTTGTGTTGATGCTTTAAGAGATATTGTTGGAACTAAATATGATGGTATGAAACAGTTTAATACTAAATATGGCGATAATATCTTCTTTATTGATAACTTCGCCTTAACAGGAGAAGATTTATATCATTGTCTATTCTTGATGAAAGAAAATGATTGGTTTATTAATACGAAAGCAGTTTTATTTTCGCGTACTGCTTTTCCAAATGAGAATCATTTTAAATATCAGAAGGCTTTAAGAAAAATCTTTGGTCACAAGATGCCTCTTGCCCTAGATGCGGATATTGGTCATACAGATCCCCGCATGACATTAATTAATGGTGCTTTAGCCCATTTAGTTGTAAAAGAAGGAAAAGGTTCTTTGGAGTTTAGCCTTGAATAATTATGCTCTTATTACTGGAGCTACATCAGGTATTGGCGAACAATTTGCCAATTTATTAGCTTTAGAAAAATATAATCTTTTCTTAACTGGTCGAAGAGAAGATAAATTAAGAGCACTTAAAAAAGAATTAGAAAATAAATATGGTATTAATGTTGACTATTATGCCCTTGATTTAAATGAGGATAAAGCAGCAATAAAACTTTATGATGAGGTTAAAAGTAGAGAAATAGAAATTGATTATTTGATTAATAATGCTGGATTTGGACAATATGGTCCTTTTGGTGAAGAAGACTTAGAAACAGATCTTAAGATGATTAATCTTAATAATACAGTTCTAGTTTCTTTAACATTTCTTTTTCTTAAAGATATGAAGAAGAATAAACATGGTGCTATTTTAAATGTTGGAAGCATTGCTTCTTTCTTCCCAGGACCTTATATGAGTCTATATTATGCTACTAAAGCTTTTGTCTTATCGTTTTCAAGAGCTTTAAAAGAAGAAGTAAAGGACGATGGGATTGTTGTATCTTGCCTTTGCCCTGGCCCTTTAAAGACTTCTTTTGCGAAGGTGGCAGGCGCTAGTGATACTTTAATCTTTGGCAAAAATAATGAAGATAAAGTATGCAAGACAGCTGCTTATGGTCTTAATTTAGTTAAGAAACAAAGAGCTTTTGGTTTATATGGTTTAGATAATAATTTAGCTGTTTTTGTAATGCATTTAATACCATCACCATTTGATACAAAAATTATTAAAAGAGTTCAGTCACTTAAAAAGAATTAATTATTCTTTTATCTCTTAAGTATTTGTTTATAATAGTGACTGTTGGAGGTTTTATTATGAATCCTATGTTTTTATTCTTAGTTGTGTTAGCTCTCTATTTTGCTTATCAAAACTATAAATTAATTAAATTTAATAAACACTATAAAGGCTTTGCAGATTGTGCACATGCAGTCTTTGATCATGATGAAAATGCAGATAAGATGATTAATGATTATCTTGAAAAAGAAAAAGAACCATCATTTGTTAATAAAGCAATGATTTATAAGTTATATCGTGATCTTGAAGCTGGTCGTCTTTATGAAGATGATTTAGCTGCTTTTGATCCTAAAACTTTATATCTTGATAATAAAGGTAACTATGCCCCTAAGAAAGCATCTTTAAATGCTGATGGTTTTGTATGGGCTGCTGTTCTTTTAAATAAAGCTTATGCTTTAAAAGAAGATGAATTCATTAAAGCATTCTTAGCTAAATTTGAGCCTAAAGAAATGTTAAGAACACAGATGGAATATTTGCTTCTTGAAGCAATGGCTGACTTTGAACTTTCTATTAATGAATGTGGTGTACCTTTCTTTAAGATGTTAGTTGATGGTACCTATGAAGGCTATAATTATGATAAACGTCTTATTGGTATCTATAAGAGAATCGCTGCTTTCTATCTCTCTTTAAAAGGTGAAGAAATCGGGGAATTTGAAAAAGAAGACTTAACAATGTTTGCTGAATCTTCAGTTGGTAAAATCATGATGGAAGATTTAGGTGTTTATGATAATTATCATTTAGAAGAAACAGAAACAGATGAAACAACAGAAGATAATGAAGTAGTAGAAGAAACTACTAAAGAAGAGACTGCTAAAGAAGAAACTGCTACAGAAGAAACAAATACTAACGAAGATAAAGAAGAGAGTGCTGAATGAAGCTCTTTGTCGGTTTAGGAAATCCAGGCAAGGAATATGAAATGACTCGCCATAATGCGGGTTTTACCGTCTTAGATGATTTAGCTAGTAAATGGCATTTATCTTTTGACCAAGAGAAATTCAATGCTACATTTGTGAAAACTAAAATCAATGATGAAACAATTATCTTACTTAAACCTTTAACTTATATGAATAATAGTGGACAAGCAGTTCAACGTTTTATGCAATTCTATAAGTTAAATAGAGAGGACATTATTGTTGTTCATGATGATTTAGATTTACCAGTTGGTAAACTTAGAATTCGTGAAAAAGGCTCTAGTGGTGGTCAAAAAGGTATGGGCTCAATCATTGAATTATGTGGTGGTAGTGATATTAAAAGAATCAGAGTTGGTATTGGTAAAAGCGCTATAATACCAGTTGTTGATTATGTTTTAGGTAAGATACCTGATGAAGATAAAGAACTGTTTATGGATAGCGTCCATCGTGCTAGTGATGCTCTTGATTATGCAGCAACCCATTCTTTTGTTGCAACAATGAATAAATTTAACATATGAGAAGTGAATGGCTTTTTAAAGAACTTGAAAAAGGGATACATCAAGAAAACCGTTTCGCTTATGCATCTCTGATTGAAGAAAGTTTAAAAATTGCATCTTACGCAAGAGGTTTAGATAAACCTCTTTTAGTCGTTAAAGAGAATAGCTATTTAGCTTCAAGATTAAGCGAAAGATTAGCTTGTTTATTTGATGATGGTGAAGTCATTGCTTATCTTCCTGAAGAATCATTAAGAGCTGAAGTAATTGCTGCATCATATGAAAATAGAGCTGAGCGTTTATATGGTTTATATGCCATCTTAAAGAAGAAAGTTAAGATTATTGTTGTTACACCATATGGTTTAATGCGTTATCTACCGAGTCCTGATATCATGTCTTCTTTTATTAGAGATATTAAAGTTAATGATATTGTTGAGCGTGAAGATTTAATTAAATATCTATTAGCTTCAGGTTATGAAAAAGTATTAAATGTTGAACATCCTTTAAGCTTTGCGATTAGAGGATCAGTTCTTGATGTCTTTTCGATTAACTATAGTAGACCAATAAGAATTGAATTCTTTGATGATGAGGTAGATTCGATTCGTTTCTTTGATACCGATAGTCAAAGTACAGTTGAAAAAGTAAAAGAAATTGAACTATGTTTTGCGAAAGACATCTTTTTTAATGATAAAGAAAAAGAAAAATTAAGGGAGATAATTATTAATCCATCAGGTAGTATCGAGATGGATCTAGATTATATTGATAATAACCTATTTACTCCTAAATTATATTTCTATATGTCTTTCTTTAAACAAAGCAATTTAGTTGCTTATTTAGATAATCCAGCTATTTATATTAGCGATGAAGAAGAAATAGAAAAACATATAGCTTTTCTTGAAGAAGAGAGCTCATCTTTTATTGAAGAGATGATGAGCGAAGATGAATTACCTCGTCTTGATAAATTATTTGGTGATTATAATAGCGCCATTAAAGATTTAGATAAGGTTTATGGTGCTCCTTTTAAAGAACTTGTTCCAGCAATTGAAGAAGTTGATTTGCCATATAATAGCTTAAAAGAATTAGTGCATATCATTAAACGTAAAGCTAGTGGTATGACAATCATCGCTTTAAGTGGTAAAGAAAAAGAGGAATGTGAAACAGTATTAAAAGAAGAAGAGATTGATTATCAATTATTTAATAATATAACTGGTGATGGTCTTTATATTTGGGATAATAATCTAAGAGAAGGTTTCTCAATTCGCGGTGATATTACCATTTATACTCAAAACGAATTATTCGCTAAAAGAAAAGCAAGTGGTCGTTTCATGATGAAATATCAGGAAGCATCACCACTTAATTCTTATGATGAACTTAAAAAAGGTGACTATGTTGTCCATTCACAATATGGTATAGGGCAATATTTAGGTATTGAACAAAAAGAAGTAAATCATATTCGTTTAGATTATTTAAAAATTGTTTATGCAGGAAATGATGTATTATTAGTGCCTTTATCACAATTCTCTTTAGTTAGGAAATATGTATCTAAAGAAGGTTTTACGCCACGTTTACATAAATTAGGATCTAAACAATGGGCTAAAACGCGTGAAAAGGTTGAAAAAGATGTTGGAGAATTGGCTAAACGTTTAGTTGAATTATATTCTTTAAGAGAAAAAAGAACCGGTTATGCATTTGATAAAGACAGCCCTATGCAGAAGGAGTTTGAAGATCATTTCCTTTATGATTTAACTAAAGACCAAGAAAGAGCGATTATAGAAGTTAAAATAGATATGGAATCAGATGTACCAATGGATCGTTTATTATGCGGTGATGTTGGCTTTGGTAAGACTGAAGTAGCACTTAGAGCGGCTTTTAAAGCAGTATTATCAGGTAAACAAGTAGCTTATTTATGTCCAACAACCATTCTCTCCCTACAACACTATAAGACTTTCTTAAATCGTTTATTAGAATATCCGGTAAATGTTGCAGTTATTAATCGTTATAATACATTAGCTGAACAAAGAGAGATTATAAAAGGTTTAAAGGATGGCAGTATTGATATTATTATTGGTACTCATCGTTTATTATCAAAAGATATTTCCTTTAATGATTTGGGATTATTGATTATTGACGAGGAACAAAGATTTGGTGTTGAACATAAAGAAAAGATTAAAGAACTTAAAACAAGTGTTGATGTATTGTCTTTATCAGCAACACCAATTCCAAGAACTTTACAGATGTCTTTAATTGGAATCTATGGTTTAAGCACTTTAGATGTCCCACCACAAAATAGATATCCTGTTCAAACATATGTCGTTGAAAAGAATCAAGGTTTAATTAAAGAAGTAATTAATCGCGAATTAGATCGTGGAGGACAGGTTTTCTATCTTTTTAATGATGTTGATAAGATTTATAGTGTTGCTAAAAAGATTGAAGAAATGGTCCCTTATGCTAATGTTGCAGTTGCTCATGGCAAGATGGATAAAGAAGAGATTGAAGATGTTATGTTTAAATTCTATCAAGGAGATACTAATGTCTTAATCTGTACCACAATTATTGAAACAGGTATCGATATTCCTAATGCCAATACGATATTAGTTGAAAATGCACATAATTTTGGCTTATCACAGCTTTATCAAATTAAAGGAAGAGTAGGCAGAAGTGATCGCATTGCCTATGCTTACTTGCTTGTACCACCTAAAAAAGAATTATCAGAGAAAAGTCGCAAAAGGCTTGATGCGATTAAAGAATTCACAGCTTTAGGATCCGGATATAAGATTGCTATGCGTGACTTATCAATTCGCGGAGCTGGTGATTTATTAGGTGATAAACAATCAGGTTTTATTGATAATGTAGGATTAGATTTATATCTATCAATGCTTCAGAAAGCAATTGAAGATGAAAAGAATGGAGAAATAAAAAAAGAAGAGAAACAAATTATCAATGTCCCTATTTCTTCTTATATTCCAGAAGACTTCTCATATAATGACTATGATAAATTAACGGTATATCATCGTTTAAATAATATTCATAATCGTAAAGAATTATTAAAATACGAAAAAGAATTAAATGATCATTATGGTCATTTACCAAAAGAGGTAGTAGCGTTATTTGACAAGAAACGCATTGAACTACTTATTGAGAAGAATGAAATTGACGATGTTAAAGCCATGCAGAATCGTTTTATGATTGTTTTATCAGAAGAATGTTCCAATAGGATTGATGGCTATAAATTGTTCAGCTATTGCAATAAGCTATCAAAAGACATTAAAATAAGTTACGCTCAACAGAAATTAACACTTATTACTGATAATCGTAAAGAGAATGTCTATAAATTAATTTCTTTAAGTGAGAAATTGAAAGATTTGGAAAAAGAAAATGCGCATTGATAAATATTTAAAAGTGGCTAGAATCTTAAAAAGACGCACTACAGGTAAGAATTTAGCATTGAATGAGCGATTAGCAATTAATGGCCGTCAAGCTAAACCAAGTAGCCAAGTAAAAGTAGGTGATATTATTACTATTTATTTTGGTGAAAGAGAAATGAGTGTTAGAGTATTAGCACTTGCTGAACATATTAGAAAAGAAGAAGCTTGCAGCTTATTTGAAGTAGTAGATGAAAAGAAAGGAGAAGAAGATGACAATCAAAAAGAAAATGAAAACTAAGTTATTATCTAAAGCAGTGGCAATTGTTTTAATTGTTGTAGCACTTTATTTATTTACAGGAGTAGCTAAACAAATCTTCCAAACCTTAAATTTACAAAAACAAAAAGAAATAGCCGAAGCTGAATTAGCTTCTTTAAAAGAAGAAAATGCTTCTTTAACAAATGAACGCGCTAAACTTGAAGATCCTGGATATGTTGAAACATATGCTAGAGGTGAATATATGTTTTCTAAAGATGGTGAACAGATTTTCTATTTACCAGAATCTAAAGAAACAGATGATGGAGAGAAGAAATGATTTCTTACTCTTTCCGCAAATATTATTCTAAAAAGGATAATACTAATCACTTATTAATTGATTTTAAAGATTCTGATTATCATTTATTTCAAGATTTCTTAGAAAATGAAATGATTAATAAAGAAGATGTTATTAATCGTCTTTCAAATAATGAAGAAAAGATTATTAAAATCCTTAATTTAGCTATTTCGACATTTGAGAACTTCATTCTTATTTACGATGAGAGTGGAGAAGATGATATCGATTGGTGTCAATTAGATATCAAAGACTTCTTTGATATTACAAATAATTATTTAAAAGAGCGAGATAATCTTTAACGATTACTCGCTCTTTTCTTAATTAAATAAAGTATCTAATTGTTTATCTACTTCTTTAATATGTTTAACTTCTGGATTATGAATAATATGTCCTCTACTTACAACATAATTTACTTTATTTAAAGCTCTTAAATCTTCAAGAGGATTATCTTCAACAATCAAAATATCGGCAATTTTTCCTTCTTCAATCGTACCAACTTGTTTATCGATGCCTAATAATTCAGCATTTCTTTTTGTAGCTGTAGCTAGTGCAAAACCATTTGATACATCACAATATTTCGCAAAGAAATATAATTCACGCCAGAAATTATAGTGTGTAACAAATGGACATGCAGTATCATTGCCTAAACCTACAGGAATACCATTTTCAAGGGCAGCAATAGCACAATCTCTAATGCCTTCAAATACTAAACGGCCATTATACAAGTCAACTTCACTAGCGTTATTTACTTCTTTAGAGAAGAAATTAAAAGGAACAGCAGGAGATAAAGTGGTGACTAAGTAACTACCAGTTTCTTTAAATAAAGCAATCATCTCTTCATCTGGTTTAGCACCATGTTCGATTGAATCAACACCATTTCTTAAAGCTACTTTTACTCCTTCGCTAGATTCAGTATGGGCAGCAACTTTAAGATTTAATTCATGAGCTTTATCACAGGCTGCCTTAACAATCTTAGGATCCATTTTCATGGCTCCAGGTTCACCTTTAACTTCAGCATCTAAAACACCGCCAGTAATCATCAATTTAATGAGGTCACTATTTCTTTCTTTAGCTTTAGCAACATAAGCAATAGCTTCTGATGCTGTGTCAACCTCAATTGCTACCGAACCAGCCATATGGCCACCCTTTACCGATATTGCTTCATCACTGGTATAAATACGTGGGCCAATTCTTTTTCCAGCATTTATTTCATCACGAATCAAAGAATCAAAATTCTTAATACCACCAACAGTTCTAATTGTTGTAACACCACTTAATAATTCTTCTTTAGCAAAATTGGCACACATGTTTTTAACAACCATTCGTGTTAAAGGATTAGACATAACTGTTTTTACTAATTTTGCATTATCTTTTTTCTTTTTAGATGGTTTACCAGATCCAGCAAGATGAACATGCATATTGATAAGACCAGGCATTAAATATTTACCTTTTAAATCAATAATCTTACAATCACTTACATCAAGGTCTTCACCTATCTTAATAATAGTTTCATCTTCAATAATTATTATTTGATTTTTAGTGACCTCAAACTCTTTATCACCATGTAGCAAGGAAGCATTAATAAAAGCTGTTTTCATAATTATTCTCCTTTTAGATAATTATAATCACTTTTGTGTTATAAAGATAAAAATAGCGTTGTAAAAGGAAATTGCTTTTGATACAATATCAAGGCGAATAGAAAACTATTCCTTGTCTTTCTTATGGGAAAGACCATTAGGCCAAAAGGAGGTAAAACATGAATCAGTACGAAACAATGTACATTATCAAGTCCGATCTTGATGACGCTGCACGTGCTTCATTAATTGAAGAATTGCACGGAATTATCACCGCTCATAACGGTACGATCGACAACGTTGATGAATGGGGTATGCGTGATTTCGCTTATGAAATCGATGGCATGACAAAAGGTTACTATGTTGTAGTTACTTTCTCTTCTGAAAACGATGGCTTGAATGAATTCAACCGTTTAATGGGTATCAATAGCGGTATTGTTCGTTCAATGACAATCAATTTAAACGAAAAGAAAGGTAAGTAATTATGATCAACAGAGTTGTTCTTGTCGGACGTTTGACAAGAGATGTCGAGGTTCGTAAGACTGGATCTAATCTCTCTGTTGCTACCTTTACTGTTGCCTGTGACCGTCGCTTCAGCAAAGGTCAAGAAGGGCAACAGAGCGCTGACTTTATTTCTTGTGTTGCATGGCGCCAAACAGCTGATTTCTTAGCACAATATGCTAAGAAAGGAACTTTAGTTGGTGTTGAAGGAAGAATTCAAACACGCAATTACAAAGATAAAGATGGTAAGACAGTATATGTAACTGAAGTTGTAGCAGATAATGTTCAATTGTTATCATCTAAATCTTCAACATCTACATCTACATCTACTTCTTATAACAGTGCATCATCAACATTTACTCCAAGTGTAGAACCTGATTATAGTTCTAATACTATGGATGACTTCTCATCGGCACCATCTCTTGATATTTCAAGTGATGATCTGCCCTTCTATTGATAGAAAGGACAAATGATTATGGCATTTCGTAAAAGAAGAGTAGGTTTCCGTAAGGTTTGCTACTTCACTAAAAACAAAATCGAATATATCGACTACAAAGATATTGAATTATTAAAACGCTTCATCTCTCCAAATGGAAAGATTACACCACGTCGTGTAACTGGCACTAGCGCTAAATATCAAAGAATGCTTGCAACTGCTATCAAACGTGCTCGTCAAATGGCATTGCTCCCATACATCGCTGACTAATTAATAGGTTTTTAGAAATAAGACTTAATTGTCTTTTGGGGACTAGGAGCCTATAGGGATGGTAAATACCATCCCTTTTTATTTATTTTTCTTAAATGTATAATAATAAGTATGAATCAGACTAAAAAAATCACTCATGGCGCAATGCTACTAGCTATTGTAGGCGCTATATTACTTATTGATCGCTATTTCTTAGCATTTTACTTTGATGAAATGGTTTTCTTGATGCAAGCTTTATGTATTATTTTATATGCTTGTAAATATACCATTAAGGATGGTTTTGTAATATCTATAGGCATTTTAGTATTAACTTTCCTCTTTGGTGGTTTATCATCCTATGTTTATGTCTTTGTAGCTATTCTTGGAGGTTTATCCTATGCTTATGGTATTAAGAAAGGCTTAGATCGTCGATTATTATTACTTTTAATTAGCATTGTCTTTATCTTAGGTGAAGTTATGACAACAGTAGTTGTAATGCCAATTATGGGTATTCCTTTTGATACATTGATAAGCGAGAGTGAAGAGCTTATGAATGCAATGCCTTCATTATCATTATTAAATATGACTGATAGCTTTAAGCATACTTTTATCTTAGTAACAGTAATTGTATCTTTAATATTATTGGGTGTTTTAGAAGGTATTTTAGTACACTTTGTATCAAAGATTTTATTATCACGTTTCCACATCTTAGAACTTAATAAAGTACCTGCTGACAAGCTAATTATGCCTATTTGGCTTACTTATGCTTTAATTGTGCCTGTATTTTTAACTTTTGCGATTAGATATTTAAATGAAGATTCAATCTTGATTCCAATTATTTTAGTATTATCTTTTATATCGATGATCATTTTCTATTTCTTTGGTATTATCTTTATCTTCTTATTTGGCATGATGAAATATCATCGCAACTTCTCATTTATTTCGGTTATTTTATCTTTCTTATTCCCACCATTCTTATTAATGGTAGTTGTTTTAGGATTCTTATATTCTAGTGGACCTTTATATCGATATCTATTTAAAGGCGGAAATAATAATGGAGCGCAATAAAAAATTAAGAATTGAAAACATGGCACTAATCATAATTAGCGGTATTTTCTTACTAATTCTTGAAACCAGTACCTCTTACATGTTGTGGCCAGCATGGTTAATCTATGCAGTAATGATTTTCGCATACGGCGGAAGTATTTTATATATCAATAATTCAAGTACTGAAATCTTAAGTGATATCGAAAATAATCTTGATATTGGTATGCGAAATGCTTTAGAAGAAGCTAAAGTTGGCGTTGTAGTATATGATGAAGACTTCAATATTACTTGGATGTCAGAATTTATGCTTAAACATTCAGTATCACATATTGGTGAAAAGATTTATGAATGGATAAAAGAAGTTCAACCACTCTTAGATGGTGATCAAGAAGAAGTTTTAGCAATTATCAATGAAAGTAAATATATTGTATCTAAGAAGAAGAATGCGAATGTCATGGTTTTCCGTGATGTTACAAATGAATATGATTTAAAGAAGAAATACGAAGATGAAGCTTTAGTGTTAGGTTTAATTAACTTTGATAATTATGAAGAAGTATCAGAATTAGAAGATGATTTAGCTTATTTAAATACTAATATTCGTCCAATGGTTTATGACTATTGTAAAGAACATAATTTAGTTTATAAAACCTTACGTAACAACCGTATTCAATTAATATTAAATGAAAAACAATATTCAGAATTAAAGGATGAGCGTTTCTCAATTCTATCAGCTGTACGTAAAGAAGCTAAGAAAGGCGATATTGATATCACTTTATCAATGGCTTTCGCTAGAGGTAATGGTGATTTAGAAGAATTAGATAAGATGGCTTCTTCATTATTGGAAATAGCCCAAACAAGAGGTGGTGACCAAGTTGTTACTAGAAAAGGTGATGAAGAAGCACAATTCTTTGGTGGATCCAGTGAAGCTAAAGGTAAACGCTCGAAAGTTAAAGTAAGAGTTGTTTCCAATACCTTAAGGAGGTTACTTAAAAAAGCAAGCAATGTTATTATTTGTGGACATTTAGAAGCTGATGCTGACTGCATTGGTGCCGCTTTATGCTTATCTGCCATTGCTTCAAACTATGTCGAAGATGTCGCTATCATTACAAGAAGTGGCGGAGTAGAAAAAACAACAGCAGATATTCTTAAAATTAATAATGATGAATTAAATGAAAGACATGATTTTATTACCGAAAGCGAAGCTCTTAATCGTTTAAGGGATGATAGCTTAGTTATTATGGTAGATCATCATATGGCTTCTAATTCTAATGGTCAAGCATTATTGAAAGAAGCTAAAAAGATTGTTATTATTGACCATCACCGCCGTAATGCAGATTTAGATACTAAACCATTATTTGTTTATATTGAAGCTGGGGCATCATCAGCTAGTGAATTGGTATGTGAATTATTACCATATTTGTTAAAGAAAGGTTATCTTGAAGACCTTGAAGCTAATATGATGTATCTTGGTATGATTATTGATACCAATCGCTTTAGAGTTCGAACGGGTGAGAGAACATTTGAAGCTGCTGCCGCTTTAAAAGCTTATGGAGCAGATCCAATATTAGTTGATAAGTGGCAAAAAGAACCATTTGAAAATGTTAGAAAAGTAGCTGAAATGGTTGATAAAGCCGAAATGGTAAGAAAAGGCATTGTTGTAATAACGCTTGATAGTGAAGAAATTTATAACCGCTCATTAATCTCACAAGCCTGTGATCGTCTTATGGAAATGAAAGAAGTTAAAGCAGGTTTTGTGATAGCACATATTAGCGATAGTGAAATGGCTATTTCTGCTAGATCTGATGGGTCGATTAATGTGCAATTAATTATGGAAAAGATGCATGGTGGCGGTCATTTAACTGGTGCCGGAGTTCAAAGAAAAGAAGGCACAATCTTAGAACTTAAAAAAGAGCTTGTATCAACAATTGACCAATACTTAGAAGAGGAGAAAAAAGATGAAAGTAATATTATTAAATGATGTTAAAAATGTAGGTAAAAAAGGTGAAGTAAAAGAAGTATCAGATGGTTATGCAAGAAACTTTTTAATCCGTCAAGGATTAGCTGTTGCTGCAACATCTGCTTCAGTCGATGTTTTAGAAGGCCAAAAAGCAGAAGAAGCTAAACATCAGGCTGAACTTAAAGCAGAAGCTATTAAAACTAAAGAATTAATCGAAAAGACAGAATTAATATTTAAAGTAAATGCTAAAGAAGGTCGTGTATTTAATTCAGTATCTACTAAAAAAATCGAAGAAGCTTTAAAAGCTAAAGGTATTAAGATTGATAAACGTAAGATTAAAGATACTGAGCCTGTAAGTTCTTTAGGTTATACTAATATTCGTATTGAGCTTTATAAAGATGTTGAAGCTGTAATTAAAGTACATTTAATCGAGGAATAATATGAGTGATAGAACCCTTCCTTATAGCCTTGAAGCAGAAGAATCGCTTTTAGGTAATATTCTGCTTTATGAAGAAGCCATGCAACAATGTGTTGAGCAGGGGCTTAATTCTAATGACTTCTATTTAGATAAACACCGTCGTATCTTTTCAATCATGTATTCAATGTATGAAAGAAAAGAAAAAATTGATACGGTGTCTTTGGTCAACCGTTTAAAGAGTTTGGATTTCTTCGATAAGGTTGGAGGAATGGACTATATTCTTCATTTAACAAGTGCAACGATATCACGTGTTAATACAGAAGAATATATTCGCATTTTGCGTGAAAAAACAATTGCTCGTCAATTGATTGAAGCAACTTCTAAAATTGGTGAAGAGAGTTATCATCCATCAACTAGTATTGAAGATTTATTAGATGAAGCTGAAAAATCAATTTTAGGAATCACTAGATCCCGCATGGTCAGTGATTTTAAAACAGGTGCTGAATTATTTGCGGAAAATGTTGCTAAGATCCAAAAGATTCAAGATGCTGGAGATACAATTACTGGTTTAAGAACGCTTTATACAGATTTGGATCGTATGACAACAGGCTTTCAAAAAGGTGATTTCATTATCTTAGCTGCTCGTCCATCAATGGGTAAAACAGCTCTCGCTTTAAATTTCGCGATGAATGCAGCATCTATTTCACCAGGTGCAGTAGCTATCTTCTCTCTTGAAATGCCAGCGGATCAGTTAACACTTAGAATGCTTTCAGCTAAAAGTAAAGTACCGATGCAAAAGTTACGTACAGGTAAATTAGATGATAGTGATTGGTCAGCAGTTAACCAAAGTGTTCAAGAATTACGTAAACAAAAGTTATTCTTAGATGATTCCCCAGGCATTAAAGTAGCTGAAATGTTTGCGAAATGTCGTAAATTAAAAAGTGAACATGCTTTATCTTTAGTTGTTATTGACTATATTCAATTAATTACTGCTAGTGGTAATAGTGATTCAAGACAACAAGAAGTATCAGAAATTTCACGTAAGCTTAAAGCTTTAGCAAGAGAACTTGAAGTACCAGTTATTGCTTTATCGCAATTATCACGTAATGTTGAAAAAAGAGAAGATAAGCGTCCAATGCTTTCAGATCTTCGTGAATCTGGTGCCCTTGAACAAGATGCCGACTTAATTATGTTTATTTATCGTGAAGCTTATTACAACAATAAGAAAGATGAAGAAAATCCTTCAACTAGAGAAGATGTTGAATTATCTTTAGCTAAACATCGTAACGGCCCAACTGGTGTTGTTCGGCTTGCTTTTGAAAAGGATGTTTCAGCTTTCTATGGTATCAAAAATAATATGGAGTTTCATTAATGAAGAAATATCTTTTTCTAAGTATTGCTTTAGCATTAGCTATATTGCTATCTTATGGCAGCATATATATTAATCCAGCTAAGCAATATGAAGTAAATACTATTTTTGCTAATGAAAATGCGCTTTTAAAGCAGCGTATTCTTTCATATACCAATGAAGCATATGAAGTATATAAATTATATGATGGTACAAGTTTAGTAGCTGTTATTACTGATTATAATTATATTAATCAAAAAATTGATGAAGAATATCATTCACGTTACGAATCAAACTTTCCTAATACCTCTTTAGGTCTTGGCCAAGGATTAAGAATTGTTAAAGAAGATGTTTATTATAATGTAGAAAATATCGATGATAAGATTATTGAGTATCTTTTAAAAGATGACCACTTAGGAGTTAAAGCCACTTCTATTGAATTCTCAACAAATGAAGGTGTATATGATGTTATCTATGTTAAAAATATTGACGATTATCATGCAGCTCAAGATTTATTCTTAAAGAATTTCTTAAGTGAAGAAGCTTATAATCGTTTTAAAAGAAGTGAAGAAGCACCAGAAATAGCCAATTATGGATCAATTGAGACAAAAGTTAAAATCTTAGAAAAGATAAATAGTTCTGAAGCAATTGTTGGCGCTGATAAGATTCTTTTAAATCAACAAGACATCTATAAATATCTCTGCTATGGTAAAAATCCTAGTTTGCAATATTATACCGTTAAAGCTGGCGATACCTTGCAAGGTGTTGGTAACTTATATAACGATATGAGCCCTAAGCAGTTGCTTTTAATTAATCCAGATGTTCTATTATCAGTAGACCAGGTATTAGCTGAAGGAATGCAACTTAATATTACTTACTATCAATCACCTATTACGGTATCAGTAACTAAGGAGCGTTTATCTAAAGAAATTATTTATCCAGATGCTCCTGAATATATTGAAGATCCTAATATGTATGCCAACCAAAAAGAAGTAGTAAGTGAAGAAGTTAATGGTTATAAGAATGTCTTACATGAAGAAACATGGCTTAATGGTGTCTTGCAACCAAAAGAAGTTATCTTATCAGAGAATGTTGTTGAAAAACCAGCTCGTGCAGTAATTAGAGTAGGTACTAAACCAATTCCTAATGTTGGTACTGGTAACTTTGTGTGGCCTGTTGATAACCCTATTATTACTTGTCGTATGTTCTGCTATTATGGACATTTAGGTACCGATATCCAAAATATGTATGAGCGTTATGGCCCAGCTCATGCAACTGATAATGGAACAGTTGAGATGGTTGGTTATGATGGTATCGGTGGTAACTGGGTTATTATTAATCATAACAATGGTTTAAAGTCTTATTATGGTCATTTTAATGTTCCGGCATTTGTTGAAGTTGGTGAAACGGTTGAAAGAGGACAGATTATTGGCCAGATCGGTCGTACTGGTTTAGCTACTGGACCTCACGTCCATTGGGAAATTAGGGATGAAAATAATAATCGTCTTAATGTTTGTGACTTTATGGATTGTGATTCTATTGGAGCAGGATAATGAAGAATAATAAACTTATATATTTATTTTTAATAATTGTCTTTGTTTGGCTATTTATTCTAACTTTAGAAAAAACACTTCCTCAAGAAAAGAAAACGGTCATTGAACAAGAAATAGTTGGTATATCAACTGATTTAACCAAGATTTGTAAAGAAAGAGATGGTTCGGTTGCAACTTTACTTAACGATGGTAATATAGCTAGTGCCTTCTTTTATCGTAAAGACAATAATAAATCTTACTTTATTACCTCCTATCATGCGATAGGCGATAATAATACTTTAGTATTTGACTCAGGATATAAAGTTAATGCTGATTTATATAGTTATGATCCTTTTACTGATTTAGCTATTCTTGAAACAGAATTACCATTTGAAATAAATCCAATACCATTTGGTGATGCTTCTTTACTTGATAAGGGTGAATTCTTATTAGCATATGGTTCGCCTTTATCGCTTGAATATGCTAATTCAGTATCATTAGCTTTAGTTTCCTCACCTTTAAGAACAATCAACAATCATATTACTTTTGATGATAATAATTTCTCTTATTATCAATCACTTATTCAATTATCAACATCTTTATTACCAGGATATTCTGGTGGACCATTATTTAATATGGCTGGCGAATTAGTTGGTATGGTAAGCTTTCAAAATCGCAATGAAAATTCATTATGTTTCGCTTTAACATCTAATGAAATAAAGATATGTGCTGATACTCTTATAGCTTCAAAGAGCTTTAATCATACTCTTATTGGCCTTAAAGCTGACTTTATTACTGATTTAAGAAGCTATGAAAGAGCAGCATTAGATATACCTTTAGATTTACATTATGGTTTATATATCAATGATATTAAAGATAATTCGATTGCTGATTTAGCTAAACTTAAAAAGGGTGATATCTTGTTAAGTGTTAATGGTATTAAAATTGAAGAACTTGATGATTATTTATCTTTAGCTTATGAGAAAATAGAATATTATCGTTTTGAAGTTTTAAGAGATGGCAAACATCTTGATTTAACACTTGAAGTTAATTAGAGGTAAGCTATGATTCGTTTATTAACAGTTGGTAAGATTAAAGATAAAGCTTTAAAAGAATTAATTGATGAATATACTAAAAGAATTAATGGTTATACATCTTTTAAGATTGATGAAGTAAAAGATGAAGCAATTGTAGCTAATAATTCTAGTGAAGCAATTAAAGATAAAGAAGGTGAAAGACTTTTAGCGACAATCAAAGATGATGAATATGTTATTCTTCTTGATTTAGCTGGTGAAGAAATGGATTCAATTGCTTTTTCTTTGAAGCTTCAACATGTTATTGACCATTATCCTAAGATTACTTTTGTAATTGGTGGATCTTTAGGCCTATCAAAGGAAGTTATTAAACGAGCTAATTACCGTTGGAAATTATCTTCTTTAACATTCTTACACACTATGACTAGACTTTTGGTATGTGAACAAATCTATCGTGCCATGAAAATAAATCACCATGAGACCTATCATAAATAGCTTACGATATTGAAAAAGAAGATAGCTATTTGTAGAATATAAAAGAATGGGAGGGCATTATGAAAGAGGTTAATGCGAAAGTAGTAGATCCAGTTGGGCTACATGCACGCCCAGCTACGATTGCTGTAAATGCAGCATGTAAATTCAAATCTAATGTCAGCATCAGTTATGTAGATCGTACAGTTAATATGAAATCTATTATGGGTGTAATGTCTCTTGGTATCCCAACCCAATCTACTGTTACAATCACATGTGATGGTGAGGACGAAGAAAGTGCAATCGATGCGATCTGTACGATTTTACGTGCTCAAAATGTTATTGCATAATAAAAGAGAGAAATCTCTCTTTTTTCATAGGAAGGTAATTATGAATACTAAAGAAAAATATGAATTATGGCTTAATCATCCTAATTTAGATCCTCAATTAAAAAAAGAATTATTAAAGATGGATGAAAAACAGATTGAAGATGCTTTCTATACCGATGTTCGTTTTGAAACAGCTGGTATGCGTGGTTTAATGGGTGCTGGTACTAATCGTTTAAATATTCATACTGTTCGTAAAGCTACTTTTGGTTTAGCTATGCTTCTTAATGAAAGAGGCCAAGATAAAGTAGCTATTGCTTATGATAATCGTTATAACTCTAAAGAATTTGCTTATGATTCAGCTAGAGTTTTAGCTTCTTTTAAGATTCATGCTTATGTCTTTGACTCTTTAAGACCGACACCAGAATTATCATTTACTGTTCGTTATTTAAATTGTGATGCTGGTATTATGATTACCGCTAGTCATAATCCTAAAGAATATAATGGTTATAAATTATATGACCAGAATGGCTGTCAATTGATTCCGCCATTAGCAGCAGAAGTAATTGCTAAAATTGATACCATTCCTGATATTTTAGCTTTAGCTCCAACTGCTACTTTGGATAATGAATATATTCATATTATCAATAAAGAAGTAGACGAAGCCTATTATGAAAAAGTATTAGGTATTCAATTAAGAGAAACTAAAAAAGATTTTATAATTGCCTTTTCACCAGAAGAGGGTGCATCTGCAATTCCAGTAACTGAGACCTTAAAAAGAGCTGGTTATAAAGTTGCAGTAGTAGAAGATCAATTTAAACCAGATCCTGCTTTCTCACATACTAAATCTCCAAATCCTGAAGTCTTAGCCGCATATGAGGGAGTACTTAAAACAGCTAAAGATAATAAAGCTGAATTATTATTAGTAACAGATCCAGATGGGGATCGAATGGGTGTTGGAGTACTACATAATGGAGAATATATTTTATTAAATGGTAACCAAACAGGTGCAGTATTAATGGAATATATCTTTGCATCTTTAACAGAACTTAATAAAATGCCTGAAAAAGCCACAATGTATAATACTATTGTGACATCTGATATTGGTGAAGCAGTAGCTAAAAACTATGGTGTAACGTGCATTAAAACTTTAACCGGATTTAAATATATTGGTGATCAAGCAGCTAAAAATGAAATCGATCATAAACATAATTATGTCTTTGGTTATGAAGAATCTTATGGCTCTTTAGTATCACCATTTGTAAGAGATAAAGATGCAACTCAAGCATGTTTAATGTTAGCTGAAGCATGTGCTTATTATCGTGAATTAGGCAAGACTTTATATGATGTCCTATTTGATATTTTTAAACGTGATGGTGCATATGCTGATAAACAATTATCAATCTCTTTGCCAGGTGCTGATGGTGCTGTTAAACTTAAAGAAATCATGGCTAATTTAAGAGCTTGTGATATCAATGAAATTAGTGGCTATAAAGTAGTGCGAATTGAAGATTATAAGTTACAAAAGGCTTATGAGAATGATCAAACATTTGATTTATTAGGACATGATATTTCTGATGTCTTAAAATATTTCTTAGAAGATGGCTCATATTTATGTGTCAGACCAAGTGGTACTGAGCCTAAATGTAAGATCTATCTTTCAACTAAAGCTAATACTTATGATGAAGCTTTAGCTAAGATTGATGAATTAAAAAAATTTGCTGAAGAAAGAATTAAATGATTAAAGAATTAGAAGAATTTGCGATTTTGCATCAAGTTCCAATAATGGATAAAGGAGGGGAAACCTTCCTTTTATCGCTTGTTGAAGAAAGAAAAGTAAAAACAATATTAGAACTTGGAACAGCTATTGGCTATACATCGATTAACCTTTGTACCCATTTTAAAGAGATTGAAATTGATACCATTGAAAGAAACGAAGAAATGCAAAGGTATGCTGAAGAAAATATTTTAAAGTCAGGATTTAGTGACCGTATCCATTTGCATAAGATGGATACAGCCGATTATATAAGCGATAAAAAGTATGATCTAATCATTGTTGATGATGGTAAAGTACAATATGCGAAAAGATTCGAGAAATTCAAAGAATACCTAAGTGATAATGGATGTTTATTCTTTGATGATATGGTTTTTCATGACATGATTTATGATTTAAGTTGCACTAAACAAAGATCTACTAAAAGATTACTTAAGAAGCTTATTGAATTTAGAAAAGAGATTGTATGTAAGGATAATTATGAAGCCACATTTTATGATAAAATAGGTGATGGTATCCTTATTGTTACAAGGAGGGATAATAATGAAAGTTAAGAATCTTGTCCTTTTTGGATTTGTTGTATCAGCATTATCATATTTAAATGATGAAGCTAAAAAAGATCGTGAAGAAGGAAATGAAACATTAACAGGTCTTGAAGATGTAGACCTTGATGAAGTTAGAAAAGAAATGGGACTCAAATTACAAGAAGCAGTAGGTGAATTTGGGGAAGTTGTATCTTCGATTGTTAATATTGGTCAAGAAGCATTTGAAAACTATATTACAGAAAATGGTGATGACGAAATCGTTTCTTTGGAAGAACTTGAAAACTTACTAAAAGATGATGAAATTGAAAATGAATTAGTTAGTGAAACTAAAACAGATGCTAATGAAGATAGTAATTATCTTGATAACTGGGAAAATTATTTAGATTCATTCTTCGATAATACCTTAGAAAGCCAAAAAGAATTAGCTGATATTTTAGAAAAAGTAGAAACTAAAGAAAAAGCTAAAGAAGATATTAAACAGGCTGATGATTATCTTGAAGAAATTGAAAAAGCTGTTAATTCAAGTAATCAAGAAGATTTAATGGATGTTGAAGATTTATTTGCTGATTTATATCAGAGTGAAAGAACTGATGAAGCAACAGCTAAAGAAATTGATGATCTCTTCTCTGAAATTTTAGAAGGCGAAAAAGCTGAAGAAGTTAAACAAGAAATTCAAAATAAAGAAGATGAAGTTCATGATTTAGTAAATGATCTTGAAGATTATTTAAATGAAACTACTTTAGAAAATAAAGAAGTTGAAAAACCTGAAAAACCTGAAGAAATTATTGAAAATATGAATAATGATAATGAATATTCTGAAATTTATCGTCGAATTAATGAATTATATCCTTATCTTTCTTTAGGTTTTATTCAAAATGTCTTTGATTTAAAAGAAACCATTGCTGAAGAATATCCACTTAATAAGAAAGTTATTGTCTTACATCGTGTACGTTTTAAAGATTTAGAACATCTTTATCAATTTGTTGAATTAGCTTCTAATAATGGTTACAACGTTAATGTCGATGAAAATCAAATGATTGTTGATATCTTTAGATGCTATGTCAATACTGATGGACGTATCTTAACTAATATCTTTGAAATTGCTAATCGTGCTCGTCTATTAGACGGCTATTATGAAGGTTATCGTATTGATGTTGAGAAAGAGGAAGCATAATGTCTGAGAATGAAAAGAAAGATATCCAAATTCCTTCATTTGTCTTAGATAAAGAAGAATATCATGAGCCAAAAGAAGAAATTAGACGTCAAGTAGAAAAAGAGAAAGAAGAAATTTTTCATCTTCAAGAAGAACCAATTGAAGAAGATGATAAAGGTGAAAAGCGATTATCGCCAGCAGTAATGATTTTAATTACTTTAGCTATTGTTATGGCTGTAGCTCTTGTTGTGCTTGGCATCATGCATATCTTTGATTCTGAATCTAAACCATCAACTCTACCGACCGATAAACCAACCACAACTAAGGAGCCAGCAGTAACTACTACTCCTACACCAACTATTACTCCTACACCAGCTCCTAGCGAAAAACCAATAACTACTCCTGCTCCTACTCAAAATACAACTACAACAGTTAATGAAACAGTTCAATATGTACTAAAGACAGCTGTTAAAGTACGTAAAGGGCCTGGATTAAGCTATGATCCAGTAGAATCTATTCCAGCTAAATATTCTTCTAATGCGAATGGCAAATCAATTGAAGAAGGTACTACTGTTGATGTCTTAGAAATTAAAAATGATGAAAATTCTACTTGGGGCAAGATTGCTGATAACGCATGGCTTTGCCTAAAAATAGATGGTGAGGCTCTAGCTAGTAAGAAATAAATAAAAGTGAACTATTTAAAGTTCACTTTTATTATGTCTTCTTAGACTGTTGACTTGAAGGATAAAGCATAAAACATCTGCTATACGAGTGGGCATTGATGATTTTTATAATATGACTAATAAGCTTTAATCCTTTAAGGTGGATATATAAATTAATAAAAAGTATAATAGGCCTATGAATATTGTAGAAGTTAATGATGTTATCTTTTCATATGATAATGTGATGGATGTTTTAAAAGGAATATCCTTTAAAATCGAAGAAGGTTCTTATACTACTATTATTGGTCATAATGGTTCTGGTAAAAGTACTATTGCTAAGCTTATTATGGGCTTATTGGAAAAGAAAAGTGGCTCAATAAAAATTGATGGATTAGAAGTTAATCAAGAAAATATTGCATCAATTAGAAAGAAAATTGGAATTGTCTTCCAAAATCCTGATAACCAATTTATTGCCTCAACAGTTAAGGATGATATCGCCTTTGGATTAGAAAATCATCGTGTTCCAACAAGTGATATGGATAGTATTATCCATGACTATGCTGGATATGTTGGAATGAGTGACTTTTTAGATGCTGAGCCTGAGCATCTTTCTGGTGGTCAAAAACAAAGAGTAGCTATTGCTGGGGTTTTAGCAATGAAACCAAAGATTTTAATTTTTGATGAAGCGACATCGATGTTAGATCCAGTTGGCAAAGAAGAAATACGTAATATGATTTATAAACTTCATAAGGAACAAGGCTTAACCGTTATTTCGATTACTCATGATATTGAAGAAGCTTATAATTCTGATTATTGTATTGTATTAAGCGATGGTAAGACTTATATGGAAGGAAAACCAGATGAAGTCTTTAATCATCATGAAGAACTTAAAAAGATTGGCTTAGATATACCTTTTGTTGATTATGTTAAAAGCTTATTTAAGAAGAAAGGTATTAAATTAAAGTCTAATGATATAGAAGGGATGGTGGATGAATTATGGCAATTACATTCAAAGATGTAACACATATCTATTCACCAGATATGCCTTATGCTTATAAAGCCTTAGATCATATATCTTTAGATATTGAGGAAGGTAAGATTACATCTATCATTGGTAAAACAGGTAGTGGTAAATCTACACTTATTCAACACTTAAATGCTTTACTTTTACCAAGTGAGGGCGAAGTGCAAGTATTTGAATATATTATTAAGAATAAAAAGAATAAAGATTTAAAAGCTTTAAGACAAAAAGTAGGCTTAGTATTTCAATTTCCAGAATATCAATTATTTGAAGAAACTATCTTAAAAGATGTTGCTTTTGGTCCGCAAAACTTTGGTGTACCACTTGATAAGGCAATTAATAGAGCCAAAGAAGCATTAAGTGTCGTTGGAATTGATGAGAGTTTTTATGAGCGTTCACCATTAGATTTAAGTGGTGGGCAAAAAAGAAGAGTAGCTATTGCTGGTATTTTAGCTATGAATCCTGATGTCATTGTTTTAGATGAGCCTATTGCTGGTTTAGATCCTCATGGAGCAAGAGAAATGATTAAGCTTTTCTCAACCTTAAATAAAAAACTTAATAAAACAATTATTTTAGTATGTCATGATAATGAAATTGTTTATCGTTATAGTGATAACACTATTATCATGAAAAATGGTAAGGCTGTATATCAAGGTGATAGTAAAAAATTATTCTTAGATGAAAATTTACGTCAAGAATATCATCTTGTACCACCATTATTTATTACTTTTGCTGATGAACTAAAAGCTAAAGGTTTTAAACTTGATAAAGCTTATGATGATTTAGAAAGCTTAGTAAATAGTATTTGTAAGGAGGTTAAAAGATGAGTAATTTAATCTTTGGCAAATATATTCCTTACAATTCTTTAATTCATAATGCCGATCCTAGAGCTAAGATTATTGCTTTATTCTTTTTAATGATTGCTATTTTTATTCCAGCTGGTTGGTATGGCTATTTATTTTTAAGTATTGTCTTAATTATTGCTGCTTTAGTATCGCATATTAAAGCTAAGATGATTATTCAAGCTTTTAAACCGATGCTATTTATGATGGTATTCTTATTGGTTATAAATATCTTTTCGGTTAAAACAGGTACCTTATGGTTTGAATATGGCTTTATTAGTATTTATGCTGATGCAGTAATTAATACTTTATATATTGCTGTAAGGTTAGTTTTAATGATTATGCTTACAACATTATTAACTGCTACTACTAAACCTTTAGAATTAACATTAGGCTTAGAATATCTTATGAGTCCTTTATCAAGCTTTATCCCTTCTCATGAGATAGCGATGATGATTTCCATCGCTTTACGTTTCATTCCTACTATTATTGAAGAAACAATGCGTATTATGAATGCGCAAAAATCACGTGGTGTTGATTTTGAAGAAGGCAAATTAAAAGAAAAGGTTACAGCTATTCTTTCACTTATTATTCCTTTATTCTCAGTAGCTTTCCAAAGAGCTGATGATTTAGCAGATGCGATGGAAGCTAGAGGATATTGCCCAGGTGAAGAGCGTACACGTTATAAAGAGTTACATTATCATGTAGCAGATTATCTAATCATGGGGATTTCTTTATTATGCTTAGCAGCTAATATTGGAATTAGTTTCTTATTATGAGATATAAAGTAATCCTTGCATATAATGGTTTAAATTATGCTGGTTTTCAATCACAAGAAAATGCTGATGCCATTCAAGATATTATTGAAAGAGCTTTAGAAACCATTTTTAGACATCCAGTAAAGATAACAGGTGCCTCAAGAACAGATCGTGGCGTTCATGCCTATGGTCAAGTATTTCATTTTGATGAAGAGGAAAGAGATTGTTTTAAATTAAAAGGTTCAATCAATTCTTTAATTCCTAAAGATATTCATGTAGTTGATGTTAAAAAAGCTGATAATAATTTCCATGCCCGTTATGGTGTTAAAGAAAAGACTTATGTTTATCTTATTAACAATGGTGAAAGAGATCCTTTTTTAGAAGGTAGAGCATATCAAAAAACCTATCCTTTAGATATCCAAAAGATGAAAGAAGTAGCTGAATTATTTATCGGAACACATGATTTTGGCTCTTTTAATACTTCACCAATTGAAGAATATCCTAATCAGACAAGAACGATTTATGAATGCAGTGTTAATCAAAAAGGCAAAAGAATTACTATTACGGTAAGAGGTGATGGCTTTTTAAGACATATGGTGCGAATGATGGTTGGTTCTATGGTTGATGTCGCTAGAGGGCATATTGATATTAATGAAATTAAAGAAAGATTAGAAAAGCCAACTAAAGATAAAAGACGCTATTCAATTGATGCCTGTGGTTTGTATTTAGTATCAATAAAATATTAAATAAAAGATGACTTGAAGTGGACCTATTAAGCTAATAGACTTAAAAGGTCCACTTTTTATATAAATTAAAAGGCTTAACATCTTGTTAAGTAAGATATTAAGCCTAATAAACATAAATTGTTACAGGGATTTTCAATATATTACACTAGCTTTTAAATATGATAATTTAATTCTTCTTCATAACTTAAGATTGGAATATCTTTATATCCTTCATGATAGGCAAAAGTTTCGTTAAATGGTGCTATTAATTCACCTTCATTATTAAGGAATGATATTAAGCTTAAAGCTAATTCATTAAACGAAGGAGCTGCTTTATTCATTAACTTTAATAATCTCAAGTTAGAATCTTTGCATAAAGGATCTTCATCTTTATAGAAGGTCATGTCCATAAATGATGATGCATGTGCAATATCGGTTATTGTTTTAAACAAGAAACGTTTAATTGGTGAATGTACTTCAAGTAGTTTTAATAAGAATTTCATTCTTTTAAGTGTTTTATACATTAATGAATCATCAATTGGGAAATAAGATGCAATAATTTCACTATTTTTCTTAGTTGGGAATAGATGAGCTACAGTATTAACTTTAAGAGGGTCTTTATGATCTTCAATCATTAAGAAACGATCAAATTCAGCTTCAATTTTAAAATGTGAAGCATTTGATAATTCATCTTTTCTTTCAATATAACTATGAGTTGCTGAATCTAAAGAGAAATGAGCTAAAAAGCCTAAAAGGTAAGCTAAATCATCATTTCTTTTACCTCTTTTAAGATAAATATCTTTCGCTTTAGTAAAAAAGTCTTTAGCACTATGGTCGTGCATATTAGCGCCAATTAAAAAGATATCATCTTTAGGAAAAGGGTGGTGATAGAATAAAATATCTGGTCCATGAACCCCGATATCATATAATTGACGGTTATTATTAATAATTTCTTTTAAGTTTTGAGGTAAATTAGTATATACCATTTCCCCATAACGGTAATGTGCATAAGTTGTAGGCATAAATAAACCTCCTTTTATAATTTTAGCATAGTCAATTCAAATTAAAGGTATAATAAACTTATGTTACAAGATAAAATTACGATACGTGGTGCGCGTGTAAACAATTTAAAAAATATTGATATTGATATCCCAAGAAATAAACTAGTTGTTCTTACGGGATTATCAGGAAGTGGTAAAACTTCTTTAGCTTTTGATACTTTATATGCTGAAGGTCAAAGAAGATATGTTGAATCATTATCTTCATATGCTAGACAATTTTTGGGTGGAGTAGAAAAACCAGATGTTGACTATATTGAAGGTTTATCACCAGCCATTGCTATTGACCAAAAAACAACCAACAATAATCCAAGATCTACTGTTGGCACCATTACTGAGATTTATGATTATCTCCGTCTTTTATATGCCAGAGTAGGTGATGCTTATTGCCCGGTGCATAATACTATCATCGAAGCAACATCAACCGCTAAGATGGTTGAACAGATTAAAGAATATCCTTTGGGAAGTCGTTTAGAAATTCTCTCTAATGTCGTAAATAATCGTAAAGGTAGCCAGAAAGATTTATTTGATAAATTACGCAAAGAAGGCTATATGCGTATTTATGTAGACCAAGAATTATATTTATTGGAAGATATTAAAGAATTAGATAAAAATAAAAGACATAATGTAGAAGTTGTTGTAGATCGTTTGATTCAAAAAGATGGTATTGAATCACGTTTAAATGATTCTTTAGAATTGGCTTTAAAGTTATCTTCAGGTACAGCGATTGTTAAATGTGGCGAAGAAAGACGATTATTCTCGTCACGTTATGCTTGCCCTATTTGTGGTTTTACTGTTCCTAAATTAGAACCACGTTTATTTTCTTTTAATTCACCTTTAGGGGCATGTGAAGAATGCAAAGGTCTTGGCGTAACAATGGAAGTTAGTGAAGATCTTTTAATACCTGACAAGAATTTATCAATTAATCAAGGTGGTATTCGCTATTATAAAAATACTGTTAATACCGAAAATATTGAATGGCAAAACTTTAAAGCCTTATTAGATTATTATCATATCGATGCTGATAAAGCACTTAATGATTTTACCAAAGAAGAAATGAAGATTATCTTATATGGTTCTAATGTTCCAATTCAATATTCAATTGTATCTAGTGGGGGAACAGAATATAAGAAGAATACTATTATTGAAGGTGTTAAGACTTTAATTGAGCGTCGCTATATCGAAACAACATCATCAATGTCTAAAGATTATTACCAAAGCTATATGAAAGAGTCGGTATGTTCGAAATGCCATGGTGCTCGTCTTAATGAGAAAGTATTGGCTGTTAAAGTTGGTGGCTTAAATATTGATGAATTTAGCCATATGTCAATTGAAGCTGCTTATAAATGGCTTAATGAATTAAAGTTAAGCCCAATGAAAGAAGAGATTGCCAGATTATTATTAAGTGAGCTTAAGGATCGTTTACGCTTTTTAAATGATGTAGGACTTGATTATTTAACACTTAATCGTACTGCGGGATCTTTATCTGGAGGTGAAGCTCAACGTATTCGTTTAGCTACTCAGATTGGTTCCATGTTGACAGGTGTTATTTATGTCTTAGATGAGCCAAGTATTGGTTTACATCAAAAAGATAATGCGAAATTAATTGATACTTTAAAAAGAATGCGTGATTTAGGTAACTCAGTAATTGTTGTGGAACATGATGAAGAAACGATGATGGAGAGTGATTTCTTGGTTGATGTTGGACCAGGAGCTGGTAAAGATGGTGGTGAGATTGTTGCTTATGGAACACCATATGATGTCATGAATAATCCTAAATCACTTACTGGAGCCTATTTAGCGGGACGTAAAAAGATTGAAGTACCAAGCATAAGAAGAAAAGGCAATGGTAAATATTTAAAAGTTATTGGTGCTCAACAGAATAATCTTAAAAATATTAATGTTTCTTTTCCTTTAGGAACTTTTATTTGTGTATCAGGGGTATCAGGTAGTGGCAAGAGTACTTTGGTTAATGAAATTGTGACCAAAAGCTTACAAAAAGCTATTTATAATTCAAAAGTAGAACCTGGCTTATGTAAGAAAATCGAAGGATTAGAGAATATTGATAAGATTATCGCAATATCTCAAGATCCAATTGGTCGTACTCCACGCTCTAACCCTGCTACATATACAGGTGTCTTTGATGACATTCGTGCTCTTTTCGCATTAACCAGCGATGCAAGAGAAAAGGGATATGATAAATCACGATTCTCATTTAATGTACCAGGTGGAAGATGCGAAGCATGCCAAGGCGATGGTGTTAAAAAGATATCGATGCTTTTTGTGCCTGATGTTTATGTTGAATGTGAAGAATGTCATGGACATCGTTATAATAGTGAAACTTTAACAGTCAAATACAAAGATAAAACAATCTATGATGTTTTAAAGATGAGTGTTAAAGAAGCATTAGAATTTTTTAGAAATATTCCTAAAATTGCTTCTAAATTACAAATTTTATATGATGTTGGACTTGGTTATATCGAACTTGGACAGAGCGCAACTACTCTATCAGGTGGCGAAGCACAACGTATTAAATTAGCTTCTGAATTACAGAAAAAGCCAACAGGTAAAACATTATTTGTCTTAGATGAGCCTACAACAGGTTTGCATATGGAAGATGTTTCTAAACTTATTAAGATTTTAAATCGAATTGTTGATAATGGTGATACGGTACTAGTTATTGAGCATAATCTTGATGTCTTAAAAAGTGCTGATTATTTAATAGATCTAGGACCAGATGGTGGTGATAGAGGTGGTAATCTTGTCTTTACTGGCACACCTGAAGAAATAATTAAATGCAATAAAGGCTATACAGGAGCTTATATTAAGAAAGTAATGGAGGGTAATTATGGCAGATGAAGAATTAGTTAAAAGGGTGTCGGTAGCTGAATTTAAGAAATTTTTCCATCTTAAACAAGTTTCAGGTAACCAAGAATCGTTAAAACGTTATATTATTGCCCCAGATATCAATCGCCCTGGCTTAGAACTTTCGGGGTGGAAAGAATCAACGGACTTAAAAAGAGTAATTATTATTGGCAATAAAGAATGCGAATATTTAGCTTCTTTAGATTTTGATACCCAAAAAGAACGCTTTGAAATCTTAACTGATTCTTTAACACCATGTATTGTAATGACTGGTGGTAATAAGGCTCATCCATCATTACTTGAAGTGGCTTGGGGTAGAAATTTCCCAGTCTTTGAGAGTGATATGAAATCTTATATGGCAATGCAGAATATGGTGGCTTTCTTGTCACGTAGTCTTGCTCCTGATACTGGAATGCATGGAGTTATGATGAATATTTATGGGGTTGGCGTCATGATTACAGGTGCTTCTGGTATTGGTAAATCAGAATTAGCTTTAGAACTTATTAGACGTGGTCATTCTTTAGTATCAGATGATCGAGTTGAAATTGTTCGTATTCAAAATGATTTAATTTGTTCTGCACCGGAACTTATTAAAGGCATGTTGGAGATTAGAGGTATCGGTATTATTGACGTTTTGATGATGTTTGGTGCATCAGCAGTCTTGGATGATTGTGATTTAGAATTAATCATTAGACTTGAGCCATATGATGAAACGCATGAATATAGTCGTTTATCTTATTTGCAACAGACTTTAAATATCTTAGGTCTTAATCGTCCGGTACTTGATATTCCTGTCATGGCTGGAAGAGATTTATCAGTTATTATTGAAGCCGCAGTTTCAAACTATCGTTTAATACAAAAAGGTATTAATTCAACTGAAACCTTTAATAAACGTGTTTATGATAAAATTAATACTCGTAATAGAGGAGAAAAAGAATGAAATTATTCCCAGATTCAAAAACATTTCTAATTATTGGTCCTTTTTCGATTCAATGGTATGCGATATGCATTATGACTGGAGCTTTCTTAGCTTATTATTTATCGCTTAGAAATACTCGTAAAAGACATTATAGTGATGATGTTTTAAATGATTACTTTGTTTACGCCTTATGGATTGGGGTTCTTGGTGCTCGTTTATGGTATTGCCTTTTCTATAATCTTGCTTATTATATCGCTAATCCAATTAAGTTTTTAACTATTAATGAAGGTGGCTTAGCGATTCATGGTGGTGTAATTGCAGTATTGATTTATTCTTATTTCTATTGCCACAAAAAGAATATTGATATTTTAAACTTTGCCGATTGCATTATGCCTAATGTCTTATTAGCTCAAGCTATTGGTCGTTGGGGTAACTTTATCAATCAAGAAGCTCATGGACCAGAAGTAAGCGAAAGCTTCTTTAATGGCTTTCTATTCTTCTTAAAAGATGGAATGTATATTAATGGTCATTATTATGAGCCTACTTTCTTTTATGAATCGTTAGCAAATGTTATTGGCTTTTGTTTAATTGTTTTCATTTTAAAGAAATACCAGAATAAGAAAGGCGATCTTGGTTGGGCTTATCTTATGTGGTATGGAGTGGTACGTTTCTTTATTGAAATTAAAAGAACTGATGCCTTATTTATGGGTAATTTAAAGATTGCTCAAGTTATTTCTATTAGTGGTTTAATTATTGGTTTATTAGGTTATTTAGGAGTGTTTGATAAATTCTTTAAAACTATCAAACCTACTGTCTTATTTGATTTAGATGGTACTTTGGTTGATACTGAAAAAGCTATTTTAGAATCATTTGAAAAAGTATTTGAAGAAAAGGGTAAAAAAGAATATTTCCTTAAAGAAGTAGGTACAGCCGTTATTGGTCCATCATTAACTGATTCTTTTAAAAAATATATGCCTGAAGAAGATAGTGATAAAATGATTGAAAGATATCGTTATTACAATAATGAGGCTTTAAAATATGTTGAAGCTATGCCACATGCAAGAGAAGTTTTAACTAATCTTAAAGAAGCAGGAGTATATGTTGGAGTAGTTACTGTACGCCATAAGAAATCTGCTAATTTCATCTTTGAGAATCTAAAGATGAAAGATTTAATTATTGACATTATTGCCGGGGATGAAGTTAAAAATATTAAGCCAAATCCTGAAGGATTGATTAAAATTATTGAAAAGAATAATTTAAATCGTGATGATGTCACTTATGTTGGTGATTCTGATACAGATATCTATTGTGGTAAGAATTATGGAGCTTATACTATCGGCTTTTATTTCAATGAACAAAGGAAAGAAAAGCTTGATAAAGCTAATGCCGATGACTATATAAGTGATTTAAAAGACTTAATTCCTTTATTAAATAAAAAATATAGCTTAGATATTAAAGAAGTAGCTTAAAAAGAGATGAGTTTATCTCTTTTTTTGTTTATAATAACAGAGGAAAATTGGAGGAACATAATATGGTTACAATCCTAAATCATCCACTTATTACTCATAAACTTACACTTATGCGCAACAAAGATACTAAAACTAAGGATTTCAAGCAGAATCTTGATGAAATTGCTGGTTTAATGGCTTATGAAGTTTGCCGCGACTTGCCTTTAAAACCAATTACTGTTGAAACTCCTGTTGCAACATGTGAAACTTATGAATTACAGAATGATATTGTTTTAATCCCTATCTTAAGAGCAGGGCTTGGTCTTGTTAATGGCATTAATGATTTAATTCCTACTGCTAAAGTTGGTTTTATTGGTTTATATCGTGATGAAGAAACTCTTCAACCGCATGAATACTTCGCTAAATTCCCATCAAATCTTAAAGATGCTGTTAATTTAGTATTAGACCCAATGCTAGCTACTGGTGGTAGTGCTAATGCTGCTATCGATTTAATTAAAGCACGTGGAGCTAAAAACATTAAGCTTGTATGCTTAGTTGGTGCACCAGAAGGAGTTGAAGCAGTTAATCGTAAACATCCAGATGTTGATATCTATCTTGCAGCTTTAGATTCACATTTAAATGAAAATGGTTATATTGTTCCAGGCCTTGGTGATGCTGGCGATCGTATTTTTGGTACAAAATAAAACATGTCTTTTTTAAGAGAACTAATTATTAAAATTAGTTCTCTTTTTAACTAAAAATAATTGACATTTAACCTAGATTAGCTAATATAGTAATTGTTCTATTTTGAACAAATAAGAAAAGGAGGGTTAAGATGCAAGAAAATAAAGATAATAATGCAATGGTTAAAATAGCAACTTTAGTTGTTGATAAACGTAATTTAATATTTTTACTTACAATTATTGCCTTAGTATTTTCATTGGTTTCTAAAAACTGGATTCAAGTAGAAAACCAATTAAGTGAATATTTGCCAGTAGACTCAGAAGCTAAATTAGGTCTTGATTTAATGGATGATCAATTTGTAACTTATGGTACAGCCAGAGTTATGGTAGCCAATGTTGATAAAAATAAAGGCGAAGTATTAAATGATTTATTAAAAGATGTAGAAGGGGTACAGTCTATTAATTATGATTATAATCATGCAAGTGCCCTATATGATATAACTTTTGATTATCCAGAAACAGATGATAAATGTCTAACTTCACTTGAAGCGGTTAAAGAATGTTTAAAAGAAGAAGATGTTTTTATATCAACTTCTTTAGGCAATCAAGAGGCAGCTATTCTTGATAAAGAAGTAGGGTTAATTACTATTATTGTAGCTGTTATAGTATTAGCTGTATTGATTTTTACTTCTAAAACATATGCTGAAGTACCAGTCTTGATCTTAACTTTCTTATCAGCGATGATATTAAATAATGGTACAACTTTCTTATTAGGTAAAATTTCTTTCGTCTCTAATTCAGTTACATCAATCTTGCAATTAGCACTGTCTTTAGACTATGCGATTATTTTATGCAACCGTTTTAAAGAGGAATATGAAACCCTTCCTTTAAGAGAAGCTGTTATTATGGCTTTATCAAAAGGTATTCCTGAAATTGGTGCCAGTTCTTTAACTACTATTGGTGGTTTAATCGCCATGTGTTTCATGAAATTTAGAATTGGTTTTGATATGGCTATTTGTCTTATTAAAGCTATTATCTTCGCTTTATTAAGTGTCTTTATCATTATGCCAGGATTATTGATGTTGTTTGGTCCATTGATGGATAAAACTAAACATAAAGACTTTGTGCCTAAGATTCCTTTTGTTGGAAAATTTGACTATAAGACAAGATATATTGTTCCTCCTTTGTTTGCAATAGTTTTGGTAATTGGTTTCTTTTTAAGTAATCGTTGTCCTTATGCCTATGGTTATGGACCGATTGATACGCCTAAAATCAACGATGTTCAACAAGCTAAAAATACCATTAATGAAACCTTTGGCTCACAAAACTTTGTTGCTTTAGTATATCCGAGTGATGATTATGAGCTAGAAGCTAAGATGATTGACGAAATTGAATCACATTCAGAAGTAGATCATTGCATGGGTTTATCTAATGTTGAAGCTATTGGCGGATATATGTTAGAAGATAAGCTTACACCACGTGAATTTGCTGAATTAACAGATCTTGATTATGAAATATCGGAATTAGTCTATTCGTTCTATGCTGTTAATCAAGAAGATTACGGTCAAATTATCAATGATATATCAAATTACAAAGTACCTTTAATTGATATGTTGCTTTATGCATGTGAGAAAGTTGATGATGGTTTAATAACTTTAGATGATGATCAAACAAAGACTTTAAATGATGCAAAAGTACAAATGCAATCAGCTAAAGCACAATTACAAGGTGAAAAATATAATCGTATCTTGGTTTATTTAAATCTTCCAGTATCAGGAGAAGAAACATATCATTTCTTAGATACTTTAAGAGATACTGGACATAAATATTTTGATGGAGATATTTATGTTGTAGGAGAATCAACAACGGAATATGACTTTTTAAAGTCATTCTCAAGAGATAATGTAGTTGTTACAGTTGTTTCAATCTTAATTGTTCTAGCAGTTCTTTTGTTCACCTTTAACTCTGTAGCGATGCCAATTCTTTTGATCTTGATTATTGAAGGTGCTATTTGGGTTAACTTCTCCATCCCTACAATTCAAAATAAATATATCTTCTTCTTATCATATTTGATCGTCTCTTCAATTCAGATGGGTGCTAATATCGACTATGCCATCGTCATTGGTAACCGTTTTACTGAATTAAAGAATCAAATGTCACATGAAGATGCAATTATTGAAACACTTAACTTTGCATTCCCAACTATTATTACTTCTGGTACGGTTTTAGCGACAGCTGGTTTATTACTTGGAAGAATCACATCTGATGCTGCCATTGTTGGTATTGGTACCATAGGACAGGGAACAATTATTTCAATGCTTATGGTAATGTTTGTCTTGCCGCAAGTTTTATTAATTGGTTCTAAGCTTGTTGATATGACCTCATTTAAGATGCCAACTAAAAATAGTAATGCGAAAGAAAGTGGCAAGGTTATTGTTGATGGTTTAGTCAATGGTACGATTAATGGTACCTTTAAAGGTATTATTAAGGGTACGATTGATGGTGATGTTGATTTAAGAATTATCAATGGTAAAGCAGAAAAGGAGGATGAGGACTAATGAAAATAATTAATATCCTTTTAGTCTTGTTTTTAACTTTTCAAACGCCAGTAAAAGCTGAAACTAATACATATGAAATTAATAGTATTAAAGATTTAGTAGAACTAAGTGAAAAATGTCATAGTGATATTTATACTTCTGGTTTAAAAGTAAGCTTAAATACTGATTTATCATTAAAGGATGTTGATGACTTTAATATCGCTTATTTCTCAGGTACTTTTGATGGTAATGGTCATACAATATCGGATCTTAAAACCGATGGTAAATATGCCCCTTATGGCTTTATAGCTACTTTATCTAATGAAGGGGTTGTTAAAAATTTAAATATTGAAGGTTTTATTTCTCCTGATGGTAAAGCAGAAGATGTTGGTGGCATTGTTGGAATTAACTATGGTAGAGTTGAAAATTCAAGCTTTAAAGGTAGTGTTATAGCGAAGAATAATGTTGGTGGCATTGTAGGTAATAACCAAGGAGATATTATCAATTGTTCAACATATGGTTTTATTGAAGCTAAGATTAAAAGTGGTGGTATAGCTGGCTATAATACCGGCCTTATCAAAGATTGTAAAAATGAAGCTAATGTAAATACAAGAGATAATAGTGAAGCTTTATCAATTGAAGATATTGGTAGTTCAACAATTGAAGATTTATTAAAAACAGATAGTTCCTTTATTGATGCTGGTGGCATTGTAGGCTATTCCACAGGACAAGTAATTAATTGTAATAACAGTGCTTCTATCGGATATAAACATCTTGGTTATAATATCGGTGGTGTTGTAGGAAGAAGCTCTGGTTATGTATCATCTTGTTTAAATACTGGTGATATTGATGGTCGAAAAGATGTTGGCGGTATTGTAGGACAGATGGAACCAGATATTAAAGAAGATATTTCTTTAAATACCATTGGTCAATTAAGAAATCAATTTAAACAATTAAATACCATAGTTAATAACACAACTAATAGTCTTAATGATAATGCTGAAGATATTAAAATAACCCTTGATTCAATGTCAGATGCTTTGAAACAGGGTGGCGATGCTTTAAAGAATCTTGATTTTGAAATTAATAAACCCGAAGATGGTGGTTTAGAAGATCTTGAAATTAATGTTGATTTAAGCGAACTTGATAAAGCTTTAGATAAATTAGTTAATTGTTCTAAGAAATTAAATAGTCAATTAAAAGATGATACTAAACAATTGGCTGATAATGTAAATGAAATATCAGGTAAAGTAACCCAAATTTCAGATACTGCTATTTCAATTCTTGATAAAAAGGAAGAGAGTATCTACATTGATAAGTCATATATTAATGTTGCTAATATTCGTAAAGGTAAAGTTGAGAAATGCGATAATAAAGCAACCATTAAAGGTGATTTAAATGTTGGTGGTATAGCTGGGGTTATGTCGATTCAAAAAGCTAATAATCAAGAAGATGATGATTTATTCTCTTTTGATCTTTATAGCAATGAAAAATATGAAGTAAGAGCTTTAATTGTTGAATGTAATAATGAAGGCTATATCAATGCGAAACGTAATGATGCTGGCGGTATTTGTGGTAAACAGGTGTTAGGTTATATTGCTGATAATAAGAATACTGGCGATATCTTTAGTGATGCTGGAAACAATGTAGGTGGCATTTGTGGCACAGCTAAAGGAAGAGTTGTAAATAATAGCGCTAAGAATTTCTTAAGTGGTAAGAATTATATTGGCGGTATTGCTGGACAAGTAGCAGACAGCGCAACTATTTCAAATAACTTGTCAATGGTTCAAGTGATTGATTATGGTCAAAATATTGGTGCTATTGCAGGTGTTTTAAAGGGCGAAATTAGTAAAAACTATTTTGTTTATGATGGTTTAGATGGTATTAATCAGATTAGTTATGCTGGTATTGCTGAACCTATATCTTATGAAGACATTTGTAAGAAAGATGAAATGTTTGCCACTTTAAAGATGAGCTTTATTGTTGATGATGAAAATGTTAAGACCATCTATTTTAAAGCTGGTGGTTCTTTTAATGAAGATATTTATCCAAAGATTAAAACTGAAGATGGTAATTTTATTAAGTGGAATGTTACTAATTTAGATAATCTAAATCATGATATCAGAGCAGTAGGTGAAAACAATCCTTACGTTAGTACGCTTGCTTCGTCTTTGCAACAAAATGGTAAAAAAGTATGTTTGGTAGAAGGCGATTTTAAAGAAGAAGATAACTTAACCTTCTATCAAAGCAATGATGATTATTCTATTGATTCATATACTATTAAAAATATTTACAAACTAAATATTCCAAATGATGCTAGAGATAGTCATGTAGTACGCTTATTGATGGATTTAAAAGACGATTTATTTATTGACAGTGAAGAAGGCTTGATTAAGCTAAATCATGAAACAATTGGCTCTTATGAAAAATTCACTTTAAATGAAAATCAAGCTACTTTGATTGTTGCAAGTAATAATCATGCTTGGCTTTATGTCTTTGCTATTGCAGCATTATTAATTGTTTTAGCTAGTATGGTTATTTTAATAAATGATAGTCATAAAGGACGTTATATTATTCCGGTAGTTATTGTTTTAATGATTGTGGCTTTAGTATTTACTGCTAAAAAGAATGAATTTAAAGCTTATAAATATTTAAATGATTATTTATCACAAGATTCTTATAGTGCTGAAATAGATATTAATTATGATGAAGGTCCTAACTCATTTAAGAAGACCGTTAAAGTAGCACGAAAAGATGGTTATAAAGTTATTGATTTAGCAAATAATAATTTCTATCTTAAGAATAATATTATCTATTTAGAAGATGGTACAGCATTTAAGATTGATAATTATAATATCGATTATGATTCTTTAATTTCAATGGCTTATGATTTCTTCTTAAAAGAAAATGTTAAAAAGATAGATGATGTTTACTCATTAAAACTATCATCTAATGAGATGAAGAGTGTTATGGAAGTCTTATTGCCTAATACTTCTTATAATGTTGAAAGTCCAATGACGGTTGAATTGGCTATTAAAGATAATAAAGCAGAACGTTTAAGCTTTATTAGTGATGGTGTTATTGAAGATAATACTTATTCTTTAAGAGTAGATATTAAATTAAATGAAGAATTTGATGTTAATATCCCTAATAAAGTTAAAGAAGCAAAAGAAGAAGATGTCATTAATTTATTAAGCGATGATGTGGTGGAATTATATTATGCTTTTACTTCATTAGATTATCGTAATGTAAATATCGAGCTAGAAGCAGAAATTGGACCATTAAAGGTTAAAGACAACTTTGATTATAGCCTTAATCCTCAATATGTTAATTTAGATAAATTGATTGATGTGGTTTATGATATCGCTATGAATTCTAAGCTAAGTTATAACAGCTATGGCGATGAGAAATATTATAATTTCAATCTTGATGAAGAACAGATGAAAAATATTATTAAAGAATTTAGCGATTTAGATGTTTCTTTAAAAAATGGGGAAATGAATTTAATGCTGAAGGATGGCAAGATTTGTTCCTTAAATATCAAAATTGATGGTGCTTTAACAAGTCTATCTTGTAAGGTTAATTTTAAATAAGAATAAGAGCTACTTATGAGTAGCTCTTATTTTATGATATGAATAGTATTTGAATCTTGATACTTTTTACGATATTCATTTAAAGATAATTCATTAGCGCCATTATCGTCATCGGGATGATTTTCCATATATAAATCATCTTCCCAAGCACAATAAGGGCATATTAGATAGGAGTTTAATTCATTAAATTCATAGCGATAACATACAGGGCATAAGTGATTTTGTTTAATTTTCATATCAATATTCCTTACTTAATATTATTATATGTATATGACAATTAATAAACCACAAGCAGTTATATTTGATTTTGATGGGGTCTTATATAATTCAGAAGTTGCTCATCATCAAGCTTTCTGTGATTTTCTTGATTATTATCACTATCATTATGAACGCTCATGGGTTAAAGAATTGATTGGCACTAATCCTAAAATGAATATCTGGTTTAAAATATATCAGTGTTTAAATTGCGATATTAGTTATGAAGAATTTGAAGAAAATAAAACTTTATATCTTAAACAAGTGAAAGTATATAACGATGTTAGTGACTATTTATTTAAAACAACCCCATTAGCTTTAAAATTATTAAAAGATAATGGTATTAAATTAGCTGTAGCATCTTCAAGTGCTTATGATTATTTAGAATATAATCTTAAGAAAAGTAAGATTTTTGATTATTTTGATCTTATATATTCTGGAAGAGATTTAGAAGCATCAAAGCCTAATCCTTTAATTTATCAAAAAACAGCACAAGACTTAGGTTTTGATGTAAGCGAATGTGCTGTTATTGAAGATAGTTATTATGGCATTCAAGCTGGTAAAAGAGCGAAGATGTTTGTGATTGGAATTAAAGATTTTAATTTCAATATTGACCAAAGTGAGGCTGATGTTTTGGTTAATGATTGTTATGAAGCTAGTTTATTCCTTCTTGGACTTAGTGCTAGCGATAAAGCAAACAATAGCAAAGCCGACAACAAGAATAGATAAGATAATATCAAGAGATAATAAAGAGCCACTATCCTCATAACTTACAACAACTCTTGATAATAAAATAGCAGCTAATCCTAAACAGATTAAAGATGAAGAAATGAGTTTACCTTTGCTGACAGTGCTTGCTAAATCATCAATCATTGTTGGCTTTTTATATGGCACGAAATGAATTTCAGTAGGTAAATCAGGAAGAAACTTAAAGTAAAAGATTAAAGCCATTACAGCATATACTAAAAGTCCTAATAATAAACCAGCCCACCATTTTTTAAAGAGTAAGCCAAAACCATAACCGGTGATTAAACCAATTAAAAATCTCAAAGAGAAAGTAGTAAAAGCTTTAGCTTTATCTTTACGGATGATATAGTTAGTTTTAGTTAAAGGGTTATGATAGATTGTCTTATGACCATCAACATAAATGTTACGGCCGGAAACGGTTGTTTCAATATCTTTTGTGTTATTTTTATTTGACATGAGATTCTCCTATTCTTCAATTCTACAACAAACCCTTAAAATACGCTAAAAGATTAGAAAGGCAAAATATGGAAAAACAACTTAATAGTAAAGAAATTTATGATGGTAAAGTGATTAGAGTTAGCTTAGATGATGTTAGCTTAGATGATGGAAGAGAAGCTAAAAGAGAAGTTGTTCATCATCGCGGAGGATGTTGCATTGCTTTAAAAGGTTATGATGGTAAATATCTTTTAACTAAACAATATCGTTACGCCCAAGGCGAAGAGATGGTTGAATTTTGTGCTGGTAAGATTGAAGAAGGCGAAGATGTTAAAGAAACAATTTTAAGAGAAAGCGTAGAAGAGCTAGGGTATACTGTTAAAAATCTTAAATATTATGGCTTTATTGCCCCATCTTGTGGCTATACAACGGAGAGAATTCATCTTTTTCAAGGGGAAGCTGATTTAAAAGTAGGAACTCATTTTGATGAAGATGAAAATATTACTACTTTATATTATTCATTAGAAGAATTAGAAGAGATGATTAGACAAGGTATTATTTATGATGCTAAAACAATAGCTCTTGTCTATCGTTTAACAAGAGGATAAAAAATAACCGCTTTTTAGCGGTTATTTAATTTCTATTGATTGAATTGCAACACAATCTGGTCCACCTTGTGAGATAAAGGCTGGTGATAAAGGATAGATAATAACTTTAGCTCCTTCAAATACTTCTTTAATCTTTGTAGCGAATTTATCGGCTAATTCAAAATTATTAGCATGTGAGACATAGAAAGTAGCTTTAGCTGTTGCCCCAGCTTCTTTTAAGTCGTTTACAACATCTAAAATAGCTTTTCTAGTTGTTTTACATACTGCAAATTTATTTAAACCTTCACCATTTTCACCCTTCTTAAGTATTGGAATAAGTTTTAATAAACCACCGAGTTTAGCAGCTAAACCTTTAACTCTTCCTCCACGTACTAAGAAATCAAAATCAAATGGTACAAGATAAGAAATTTCATTAGCTCTTGCGCTTTTGATCATTTCAATAATTTCTTTAACACTTTTATTTTCTTTTGCCATTTGAAGTGCTAAATCAACCATATAACGATGAGGACCACATAAAGTCATTGAGTCAACCACGTGAATCTTATCGGGTCTTTCACAGGTATTTTTAGCAGTTAAAGCAGCTTGATATGTGCCACTTAAACCACCAGCCATTGTGATATCGATAACTTCATTATCTTTTGATAATTCATCATATAAAGCAATTTTTTCGCCGATAGATGGTTGCGATGTTTTAGGAATAGCTCCATCTTCAATCATTTTGAGCAATTGTTCTGAACTGATATCTTCAAGATCACGATAAGAATCATTGCCGATAGTTACATGTAATGGGACAGAGTAAAAACCTTTGTCCTTAGCCTCACTCACAGTATAAAGAGTAGAGGAATCCGAAATAATCTTAATCATAAGTCTCCCTAATTGTTCTATCAATGTATTCTAACATTAAATACTATTTATTTCTCAAAGAAATACAAGCCATTAGCGGGTAAAATAGATTATTGATGTATAATTAGACCATGAAAAGAATTGATATACAGCAATTTGAAGGCTTAAAAGATATCTTGAAAGATGAAAAATGTGCTCTTTTAACCAGTGGTAAAGAGGAACTTTTTGCCTTAGTAGATCTTGATACATTTGAAAATATGAATAGCATCTATCAAACTTTTAAAAATCCGAAAGTTGAAGCTGGTATTCGTGTTGTAGGTGAATTTAAAGATATTAGCGAAGAAGAATTTGAAAAGATAAAAGAAGATGTTTTAAAAGCTTTAGAACAGGCTTTTAAAGTAAAGAAGGCGAGTTAAGATGAAAAAAGGAATATTTATTACACTTGAAGGACCAGATGGTTCAGGTAAAACAACCATTGCAACACTTTTAAAAAATGAATTAGAAAATAGAGGTTATACCGTAGTTCATACAAGAGAGCCAGGAGGAGTTAGAATCGCGGAAAAGATTCGTGATATTATTTTAGATCCTTTAAATACAGCAATGGATGCTAGAACTGAGGCTTTATTATATGCTGCATCCAGAAGACAACACTTAGTCGAAAAGGTTATACCGGCTTTAGAAAAAGGCGAAATTGTTTTATGTGAACGTTTCTTAGACTCATCTCTTGCATATCAGGGATATGGTAGACAAATTGGTGCTTTAGAAGTTTTAGCGATTAATCGCTTTGCGATTGAAGGTACAATGCCCGATATCACTTTATATTTATCAATTGATGAAGAAGAAGGTCTTAAAAGAATTGCAGATCGTCCTTTTAAAGATCGCTTAGATAGTGAAGCTTTATCTTTCCATACTAGAGTAAGAGAAGGATATGAAGAAATTATTAAACAATTTAAGGATCGTATTGTAGTAATAGATGCTTCAAATGATAAAGAAACAGTCTTGAATGATTGTTTAAATGAACTTGAAAGGTTTTTAAAGGATGCTCGATAAGGATAGTGTAGCCTATACTCTTTTAGATAATGCCTTAAGAAATAATAAATTATCGCAAGTCTATCTCTTCTATGGTAATGAAAGTTCATTAAAGAAAGAGAGCGCTTATCATTTTGCCTACTCAATACTGCAAAATAAGTCTAATTATGTTGAAGTAGAAGATGATTTCTATAGACGTATGCTTAATGGTGGTTGCCCTGATTTTCTTACTTTGAGTGGGCAGGAAGAAAGCATCAAAGCTGAAGATATTGAAAAGTTATTAAAAGAGTTACAAAAAACAGCTTTAGAAAAGGGTGGAAGAAGAGTTTATCTAATTGATAAAGTTGAAAATTCCTCAGCTAAAGTCTTAAATACCTTATTAAAGTTTATCGAAGAGACTCCAGGTGATAATACCTATGGTATTTTAATCACTGATCATATTGAGACATTACTTGAAACAGTTGTATCAAGATGTGAAAGAGTGCCTTTTTTAGAAAATGAGCTTAAACAAATTATTTCGCAATATCTAGAAGATGGTTTTGATGAAGAAGATGCTTATTATTTAGCTAAGATTAATGGGCTTTATCTTAAAACAGACTTAAATGATCCTAACTATTTATTAGCTTTAGATTTTTTAAATCAAACATTAGAAGTTAAAGACTATGAAGAATTAGCTCTCTATATTGAAAAAGAGCTTATTAGAGAAGGTTTTAAAAGTACTAAGATAGAACCTAAAAAGGTTTTTACTTCTTATATTGTTATGGCTTTAGAAACAATTTCAGCTCTATATGATGAAGAAGCGTCAATTATTAAAAACAAAGCTCTTAAACTAAAAAATAAAGATTATTTGCGCTTATTTAAGGCTTTAAAGGAAATAGAGACTGTAACAAGACAAGTAAAAGGTTATGATAGTAAATTATTACTTGGTAGATTTATATATGAATTAAATAAGAAAGGAGAAAACAATGAGCGATAGTTTATTATATGTACCTGTCCGTTTTAGAACAGGTTCTAAAACTTATACATTCTCAATAAGTGGTTTTATGGCCCATCCTCACGATAGTGTGGTAGTAGAAACTAAAAGAGGCTTAGAAATAGGACAAGTAACAGGTGAGGCTAATAGTAGCAGTGGTTTAGCAGAAGGATTTGAAATTAAGCCCGTTATTCGTTTGGCGACACAAGAAGATTTAGCTAAAGAAAAAGAACTTATTGAAAAAGCTAAAGAATCAAGAAGATTTGCTCAAAAAGAAGCCGATAAACTAGATTTAAAAATGAATTTTATTTCAGCTGAATATACATTAGATGAAGCTAAGATTACCTTAACTTATTTATCAGATAATCGTGTTGATTTCCGCGAATTATTAAAAGTATTAGCCAATCATTTTCATTGTCGTATTGATTTACGTCAGGTAGGAGCACGTGATAAAGCTAAGATGGTTGGTGGTATTGGAGTATGTGGTAGAGAGTTATGTTGCAAGGGATTTATGAATGAGTTTGAGAGAATCTCCATCAACATGGCTAAAAATCAATTATTAGCTTTAAATGTGCAGAAATTATCTGGGCATTGTGGAGCATTGATGTGTTGCTTACGCTTTGAAGAAGAAGCATATAAAGAGCTTAGAGAAGGTTTACCTAAACTTGGAGCACGTGTTGAATTTAATGGTGAAATGTTTCATATTACTTCAATGAATGTTTTAGATCGTAGTTGCAAGATTGAAAATCGTAATCATGCGCTTTATTTAACACTTGATGAATTACTTGAAAAGGGCAGTTTTAAAAAAGTTGAAAATAAAGAAATAGTGAAAGAGGAAAAAGATGAGCAGTAAGCTATATCTTGTGCCAACACCAATTGGTAATCTTCAGGATTTTTCTCCACGAGCTATTGCAACATTAAAAGAAGCTGATGTGATTGCATGTGAAGACACCAGAACATCAAGACCACTTTTAGAACATTTTGATATTCATAATCATACTGTTAGTTATCATAACTTCAATGAAGAAGAAAGTTCTAAAGGCTTATTAGCTTTATTAGATGATAGTAAAACAGTAGCAGTAATATCAGATGCTGGATATCCACTTATTTCAGATCCTGGTTATAGTATTGTTACAAAAGCGATTGAAAAAGGTCATGAAGTTATTGCCTTGCCTGGTCCTAATGCTGCTTTAACAGCTTTAGTAGCATCAGGATTAGATACCACCCATTATCTTTATTATGGTTTTTTATCTTCTAAAGATAGTGATGCAAGAAAACAATTAGAAGAGCTTAAAGAGATACCTTATACCCTTATCTTTTATGAAGCACCGCATCGTATTATTAGAACTTTAAATCTTTGCAAAGAAGTTTTAAATGACCGTAATGCGGTTGTAGCAAGAGAATTAACTAAACTTCACGAAGAAAAGAAAAGAGGTACATTGTCATATCTTGCAGAGCAAGAATATCGTGGTGAAATTGTCTTGATGATTGAAGGCTATAAAAAAGAAAATAAAGAAGATATTGATATTCTTTTAAAACAAGTAGAAGAATTAATGAATAATGACATGAGTTTAAAAGAAGCATGCAAGATTATTGCTGAAAAGAGTTCTTTTACTAAAAACGATCTTTATCGTGCTTATGTTGCAAAGGAGAAAGAATGAATCCTTTCTGGTTATATCCTGGAAAAGAAAGATTTGAGGAATTAGGGGATTATGTTGCCCTTGATTTTGAAACCACCGGTTTAAATCCTAGCGAAGATCATATTATAGAATATGGTGCTGTTAGAGTAAGGAATCATCAAATTATTGAAAGCTATGATTGCTTTGTAAAGATTGAAGATAAGTTAAATCCTTTTATTGTTGAATTAACAAAGATTGATGATGAATTATTAAATAAAAAAGGTGTTGATGAAGAAGAAGCATTAGATAAATTTCTTAATTGGTTAGGTGATGATGTTGTGCTTGGACAAAATGTAGCCTTTGACTTATCTTTTCTTCTTTCAACTACTATGCGTTTTCATAAAGAAGCACCACAGAATGATTATTTAGATACTTTATCTTTTTCAAGAGTATTATTACCTAACTTAGCTCATCATAGATTAAGTAATTTATGTGAATATTATGATATTGATAATAAACAAGCTCATCGTGCTTTATCAGACTGTATAGCAACTAAAGAAGTATATGATTGTTTATTAAAAGAGATTAAAGACCCATTATTATTTCAAGAAACGGCTTTAAGAATGGGAATGTTTCATAGGCCAAAAGAGAAAGTAAATTACACATTCAATCCAAATCATATCTTATATGGCAAGAAAGTGTCATTTTCAGGCATTTTTAGACACTTTTCTAAAGCAGAAGCTGAAAAGATGGCTTTAGAAAAAGGAGCGATTTTAGTGGGTAGTATTAGCTATACAACCGATTATTTATTTATAGGTGGCACTGGTGGTAAATCTTTACGTTATAAGAAAGCTGAATTATTAATTGAGAATGGTTCGCCTTTAAAGATTGCTGATGAAGATGAATTTATTAGATTATATGAAATGGAGTAGAAATACTTCATTTTTTATTCTTGTATTTTTAAATATAAAAAAAGCTCGTTATTTACGAGCTTATGTTTTTAATTGGTGGAGCATAGCGGAATCGAACCGCTGACCCCCTGCTTGCAAAGCAGGTGCTCTCCCAGCTGAGCTAATACCCCAATATATATAAATTCGATGGTGGGCCTGAATGGACTTGAACCAACGACCCCACGCTTATCAAGCGTGTGCTCTAACCAACTGAGCTACAGGCCCATATCAACTGCTTTCTTAAGCAGTTCCATCGAACGCTTATTTATAATACAAAATACCATAGGGTATGTCAACACTTTTTTAAAAAATATTTAAAAAAGTTTTTTATTTATTTTTTAATATCTTAAGAAGATGATTAAAATAGGCTTTAAATATAAAAAAGAGGGTTTAACCCTCTTATGAGAATGCTTCAAATGTGGATCTTGAGATATTGCAACAATGATCACCCATTCTCTCGATTGTGCCTAAAACATCAACATAGATACTGCTAGCGATAGGAGTAGCTGTTGTTTTATCTGCTAAACGTTTGAAATGGTTTTGACGGAAGCGATATTCCATACTATCCATTGTTGATTCTTTAACCATTAATTTTGAGTAGTGGTGGAGATTATGATCTTCAAGATATGCAAAGACGTCATCATACATTTCATAGAAGACAGCATACATTTCTGTTATTTCATTTAATGCTTCGTTTGAGAATAAGCCTTTAGATTCATAAATTAATTGTGCAAATTCGGCCATATTCATGCAAAGGTCGCCAATTCTTTCAAGATTATTAGCAACTTCAAGATATAAAGAGTTCGTTTTTAAACTCTCATTGCTCATCTTATCCATTGGCATATTGGTTAAGAAGAATGTTACAGTATGTACTACTTTGTTGATAACAGCTTCATTGCTCTTGATACCATCAAATAAGTCACTATCTTCTTTTTTGCTTAAGAAGTAAGCTTCTGATTCTTTGACATTTGTTAAAACGATATCGCCAAGTTGTAAGATTGTTTGATAAGCAACATTTAAAGCTGCAGCAGGAATTGGATATGATTCAACATTAAGATCTTCGATATTAAGTTTTCTTTGTTTTGGCTCTTCACCTTTAATCATCTTACGTACTAAAGCGCAAAGACGATCTACAAATGGAAGAATTAAAATTGCGGTTGTAAAGTTAAAGATAATATGCACAAAGGCAATTTGCATCATTGGCGAGATAGCAAATGTAGAAGTTAAGTAATAAATGAATGAACATAATGGTTTTAAAGCTATCATTCCAAGTATTGAGCCTAAAACGTTAAATGTTAAATGCAATGTTGCAGCTCTTTTTGATGAAGCGTTACCACCAAGAGAAGCAATAACAGCGGTAAGGCAGGTTCCAACGTTTGAACCAAATAAGAATGGAATAACAGCATCGAAAGTAATAGCACCAGATTCATAAATAACCTGGATTAAACCAATTGCAGCACTTGATGATTGCATACAGAATGTTAAAACAACACCACCAAGTAAACCAATAATTGGATTTAAAGCACAAAGTTCAGCGAAATGTCTAAATTCTGGTACATATTTTAAATTGACCAGATTATCGCCCATCAGTTTAATACCGAAGAATAATAAGCCAATACCGACCAGTACACGGCTTAAATCTTGCAGTTTTCTTCTTGATGAGAATAATAACAACATCGAACCGATAAGAATGAAATAAACACTAATTGCTGAGAAATTAAGTCCAATTAAGAAAGCGGTTATGGTTGTACCGATGTTAGCGCCGATAATAATACCAGCAGCTTGTTCTAAAGTCATAAGACCAGCACGAACAAAGCTGATTGTAATAACGGTTGTTGCACCAGAAGACTGGATAATGGCAGTCATAATAGCACCAACTAATACCCCTTTAATAGGAGAAGAAGTGTACTTGTCGATGTAATCTCTTAATTTATCACCGGCCAGAGATTTTAACCCGTCCCCCATTAAGGATATACCAAACAGAAACAGGCCAAGACCGGCTATAGCCATGCTCCAATTAATATCTTGAAAGCTCATTTGCTATTCTCCTTATATACAATACTCAGTCTAACATAAAAAATAAGGCTGTTAAGCCTTATTTTTTATTAACCATTGTAGCGAAGAAAGTGTGGCTCAGAGGCATTTTTAAGATATACACCTTTGATTTTTGCTGTTCCTTCGAAATTGCCCTGAAGGGCGTTTCCCCCACCAAGATAGATACCATAGTGTTGGATTCCCAAGCCGCCATTATCGTAAAAGAGAATATCACCAGGTTTTGCCTCAGTTGCATCTACCTCATAGACATCAGAAATATTAGCATCATTTCCAAAATAAGCTCTTAAGAAGGCATTTGCGACAGTAGCGCAATCACCGCTCATTCCAACAAAATCAAGAGCGAGACTATAGGCGTCTCCACCAGTAACGGTGCCATTTTCGTGAAGTGATCTCAATACTTCTTTAGATGTGTAATTAACCTTTTTAGGTTTTTCGATTACCTCGATATTGATATCGCGGCAGACTGTTTCACCATCTTTGTCAACAGCAAACAGTTTTACAGGATAAGTCCCTAAAGTATTTGTGTCATAAGCACCATAAACTACTAAACGGGAGTCATCCTTTTCGCAGGTTATCTTAATGTAATCAGATATTTTAAAATTTTCCTCACCCTGATAGATGACAAGCGTGTCTACTTCTTCATCATCTTCAGCATAGATTGTGCGATCGCTTTCAATTACTTCGATATGTGGGGTGTCGATCGGATTCTGACTAGCCTGCACTGTGTTTACTGAAAGTGGTTGGACACTAAGCAGTACAGCAAGTGAACATGATAGTAAGCTCATACCTAACTCCTTTTAATACCATTCGTAAAATACGAACAGTACAATTATAGGTAGGTGATTTTTAAAAAAACAAATTTTTTAAGGCCCTTTTTAAATGATAAAGCTATACAAACAGTTTTCCGTAGTTTTCGTATTTTTAGGTGGTATAATTTGAATTAATTAAGCTTGTTTGTTATAGTAGTGAGGATGAAAAGATTGATTATTTTATGTTTATTCTTGTTGCTTTTGCCTTTAACTGCAGCTAGTGACAAAGAGGATACAAGCTATGATCTTGATTCTTTAAAAGATTATCAAAAAGAATATCTTGGTGAAGATGCTGGGGTTTGTGCTTATTCTTCAGTTAAAACTTATATGGACTATAAAGCGATTACTGCTAAAAATTCAACCCAATATAAATATATTAGAGATTATATGAATATAGATTCTTCAGGCTTATTAGTAGATGAAGATGGCTTTATCGGTGTAGCTTTAGGCTCATATTATGGTGTTATTGGAGATCGTTATTATTTCACTTTAGATAATGGCATTGTTCTTCCTTTGGTTAAAGTTGAAGAAAAGGCTGATAGTGATACTGTCAATGGTTGTAGTCATCCTGATGGTTCGGTTATTGAATTTGTTATTGATTCTGAAAAAGCAACTGATTTCTTTGGCCGTTGGGGCAACGATTTAATTCTATCTGGTAATTTCAATAACAGTTCCTGGTTTAAAGGTGAAATCAAAGCTGTTGAAAAAGTAACTGAAGAAAAGAATCCAAATTATGTCTTATATGAAGCTAAAGAAGAGACTTATTTTGATAACTATAATATCTTTGCTTACGATAATGGATATTAAAAAGGCTTAAGGGCCTTTTTTCTTATATAATCATCTTATGCAGAAAGTACTTGTAATCATTGGCCCAACTGGTGTTGGTAAAACAGATTTATCATTAAAGTTAGCAAAGGAATTAAATGGTGAAATTATTTCAGGTGATTCCATTCAAGTATATCAAGGATTAGATATTGGCTCAGCTAAAGCAACTTTAGAAGAAAGAGAAATGGTTAAACATCATTTAATCGATATTATGTCTGCTAAAGATGTTTATTCAGTTGCTGATTTCCAAAACAAAGGTAGGGAAGCAATTAATGAAATTGCTAAAGCTAATCATTTACCAATTGTTGTTGGTGGTACTGGTTTATATATCAGATCCCTCTTATATGACTATGTTTTTACTAAAGAAGAAGATGAAGATGATGAATTTATAGAATTAAGCAACGAAGAGCTATATGCTATCTTAGAAAAAGAAGATCCTGAGGCTTTAAAAAAGATTCATATCAATAATCGACGACGTTTATTAAGAGCTTATAATGTCTTGCTTAAAACAGGCATTCCTTTTTCTAAGCACATTGCTGAGCAGAAACATGAGCTTTTATATGATGCGAAAATTATTTGTCTAACAATGGATCGTGAAGCTTTATATCAAAGAATTGATATGCGTGTTGATTTGATGATGAAAGAGGGTTTAATTGATGAAATTAAAAAATTATTAGCAAGTGGCGTTACTTTTGATGATCAAGCGATGCAAGGCATTGGTTATAAAGAAGTTAGAGGTTATTTTGAAGGTGATAAAACACTTGATGAATGTATAGCAGAAGTTAAGTTGAATACTCGTCATTTTGTAAAGAAACAATATACTTTCTTCCGTCATCAGTTCGAAGTTGAATGGCGTCAAAAAAATGAAGAAGAAGCAATTATTAAGGAGTGTCAAGAATGGTTGATGCAAAATTAAGTCGTGAAGCTTTTTTGATTGGTGATGAAAAAGTTAATTCATTAAAAAATAAAAAAGTATTAATTTGTGGAACTGGTGGTGTTGGCTCTTTTGTCGCTGAAGCTTTAGCGAGAACTGGAGTTGGCGAATTAACGCTTGTTGATTTTGACAATATTGATATTTCTAATTTAAATCGTCAAATCATGAGTAATAAAAATAATATTGGAAAAGCTAAAGTTGAAGTATTAAAAAAAAGACTCGAAATAATAAGCGATGTTAAAGTTATTACTGAACAAGTATTTGTTGATGAAAATTATCAATTAAAAGATAAATATGACTATATCGCTGACTGCATGGATAATTTATCAGCTAAGTTTCACATTAATATGTTAGGAAAGAAGATGGGAATTAAGGTAATCTCATCAATGGGCGCTGCGCGAAGAATATCATCAAATGGCATTGCATATACAACATTAGATAAAACCCGTAATGATCCCTTGGCCCGTAATTTTAGATTGTTATGTCGTAAAAAGGGATTTGATGCCCATAAAGTTAAAGTTGTTTATTGTGACAGTGTTCCTTTAGAACAAAGTAATAGTGATGCGCTTGGCTCATTTATATTTCCTGTAGGAACTATTGGTTTAAAAATTGCCGAGGTTATCTTTCTTTCGCTTATCAATGAATAAAAGCTATAATTAGCTTAAAGGAGGGTTCATTTTATGGAAAACTTCAGAAATCAAGAAACAAGTAATGGTTCTAAAACATCATTTAATACATATTTAAGTAAAGTATTTGTGACCGTCTTTGCATGTCTATTATTGACATTAATATCAGCTACTTTAATGAATATGACTGGTAATGCTTTGTTCTATATCATGCATCCATATGCCATCATTATCATCCAATTAGGTCTATCTTGGTGTCTTTCACCATTTATAACTAAATTATCGCCAATGGCTTGTTGGGGATGCCTAATTGCTTATTCATGTTTAATGGGAGTATCGCTTTCAGCTTTACCGCTTCTATATGAAGGAAGCAGTATTCTTTTTGCAATTATTGCCTCATTGATTCTTTTTGCGATTATGGCAATAGCTGGTCATTTTACAAATTGTGATTTAACAAAGTTTTCTTTCTATTTATTCGCAGGTGTTTTAGCGATTGTTGTTGTAACATTAATCAATCTTTTGTTTATTCATTCTAATACTTTAGATATGCTTATGGCATATATTGGCTTAGTATTATTTGCAGGTATTACTGCTTTTGATGTTCAAAGATTGCGTCTTTTATATATCGAAAGTATGAACGATCAAGAAATGAGCGAAAAACTATTGGTTGCTGGTAGTTTTCAACTTTATTTAGACTTTGTTAATATCTTTATTCGTATATTACAAATATTCGGTAGACAAAGAGATGATAATTAAAAATATTAAATTAAATATGATTAAAGAGGTCAATTATTTTGACTTCTTTTTATTTATATCTTTTAAATTAAAATTGTTTCAAAAAATCTAATCAATATATAAAACATAAGAAATAATTTAATTAAAAAATAAGAAGTTTAATAATTAGCAATTCTTTTTGATAATGTGTCAACCTTGCAAAAACTATAATTATTAAAAATGCACAAGTAGATAAGCTATATTGGCTTAATCTCTTGCACATTATCATTTAATTACTTTTCTTGTGTAATCATTGAATATCAATGTAGATAACTTCATTATCTACATGCTTATATACTTCTTTCAAATTGCTAGTTGGCATCTCAAAACTCTCAGTAGGAATACCAGCACTACAAATATATTTATCAAAATTAAAGATTCTATTGTCCACAATATAACCTACTTCTTTAGGATAAGGAAAAGGTGCAGCACAACCTGCCTCATACCCTGTAATATTCATAAGTTCTTCTCTGGTAGCAATACTAGTTTTTTCACCTAACAGTTCTTTAAAAAATTTACGATCAAAAATAACTCCTTCATAAGTAATGAAAGAATAAAACTTGTTAGATTTAGTCTTAATGAACAAACATTTTGACTCTTGACCTGTTAGATTAAACTCTTTATCCACTCTAGTAGCGGCCTCATAATCCAAAACAGGTTCATGTTCAATATATCTAAATTCTAAATTTAATGATTCTAATATCTTTCCACTTTCCTGCATACTATCACCTCATACGGTCTTGATTTATTACTTTTACAATTTAAACAACTTGAAAAACGTTTTCAACATGCCAGTCAATAATTGTGTATCAAAAACCTTATGGTTTTATTTGTATTCGATATATGAAGTGTAGATGTATATTTTTAAATATGCGTAATGAAGATGTCATAAATAACAAAGACTTATACAGGCAGTTATTACCTTTAATTGGCAAAGATATAGATGAAAAATAGAAAACAAGAATGGCCTTTAACTTCAACTGAAAAAGCTAATAATCGTATTAGATATAATAAAGACTGATAATTTAATTTAGAATTAAATTAATAATAAAAGTGGTAAAAAGAAATTTAATTTAATTTTATAAAAGATAAAAAATGAAATCTATTGATAAGCAAAGGCTTTAAAAGGCATATTAAAAAATAAATAAAATTTTATAAAAAAATTTAAAAAAAGTATTGTCAAAATAATTTGGTCATGCTATATTATTAGAGCAGTGCCTGAATAGCTCAGTCGGTAGAGCGCTCGGCTGTTAACCGAATGGTCACAGGTTCGAGTCCTGTTTCAGGCGCCACTGTAGTGGCCTGTTGGTGAAGTGGCTTAACACACCGCCCTTTCACGGCGGCATTCATGGGTTCGAATCCCGTACAGGTCACCATTTTGTTTTGACTCCCTAGCTCAGCTGGCAGAGCAACTGACTCTTAATCAGTGGGTCGAGGGTTCGAATCCCTCGGGGGTCACCATCCGAGGGTATAGAGGCTCATTCATCTGAATGGGTTTTTTATTTTTTATGGCTTTCTTATTTTAGATTTTCAAAAACTAAATAATAAAAGCCTTTTATTATTTATCAATAAATCATTAAGAATAGTCATTTTTATATGTTTTAGGAATTTAAAAAAATCTTACAAATAATAAATATGTAAGAAAAAATTAGTCTAAAAATGATATGTATATAATAAGGAAGCATAATCATATATTTAAAATACAAAAATAGAGGCTTTTTTAGCCTCTTCTTCTTTTTACAACAAAAAGGTAAGTAAATGTCCTTTGTCATCTTCACTCAGCAAGTAAGATATAAGTGTAAAGCAAGGAACGGTAGCGGCCGACCGTACCTTGAAAATAAAAATTGAAAGGAAGACATTTACAATGAAAGGAATTCATGTAACAAGTGAAATTAAACCTTTAAAGAAGGTTTTACTTCACAGACCAGGTAAAGAATTACTCAACCTCACACCAGATACACTCCAGGAATTATTATTCGATGATATCCCATTCTTAAAAGTTGCTCAGGAAGAACATGATGCTTTCGCTAATATCTTAAGAGAAAATGGATGCGAAGTTGTTTATCTCGAAGATTTAGTAGCTGAAGTATTCGATGCTGATCCAGCAGTAAGAGAAAAATTCTTACATCAGTTCATCGGTGAAGCAGGAATCAAAACTCAGCACTGGCATGATTTATTATTCAACTTCTACAACTCAATCAAAGACAATAAAGAATTAGTATTAAAGACAATGGAAGGCGTTAACTTAACAGAAATCGACTTCGACCCTAATGCTTCTTTAATTGACTTAGTAGACGGTGGAAACAAGATGCTTGTTAAACCAATGCCTAACTTATACTTCACACGTGACCCATTCGGATCAGTAGGTGATGGCGTTTCTTTAAACAAGATGTATTCTGAAACACGTAACCGTGAAACAATCTATGCTGAATACGTATTTGACTATCATCCAGATTTCAAGGGATTAGTAAACAAATGGTATGACAGATATGATCCATTCCACATCGAAGGTGGCGATATCCTCAACTTAAACGAAACAACATTAGCTATCGGTATCTCTCAGCGTACTGAACCAGATGCTATCGATTTATTCGCTCATAAAGTATTCGCTAACCCAGAATGCAAGATCGAAACAATCTTAGCTTTCAACATCCCAGTATCAAGAGCATTCATGCACTTAGACACAGTATTCACACAGATCGATGTTGACAAATTCACTATCCATCCAGGTATCTTAGGACCATTAGAAGTATTCAAGATTACTAAGGGTGAAAAACCAGACACATTAAAAGTTGAAAAGATGGAAACTGAACTCGAGAAAGTATTAGCTGAAGCTTTAGGTCTTGAAAAAGTTACATTAATTCAATGCGGTGGTGGCGACCCAATCGCAGCTGATCGTGAACAGTGGAACGATGGTTCTAATACATTATGTATCGCTCCAGGTGTAATCGTTTGCTATGAAAGAAACGACGTAACCAACGCAGTATTACGCGAATATGGCTTAACAGTATTAACAATGCCAAGTGCTGAACTCTCAAGAGGTCGCGGTGGCCCACGTTGCATGTCTATGCCATTAATCCGTGAAGACTAATTCACAAATATAATTTTTAGAAGGAGATTAAAACAGTGGGAGTTAACGTTAGAGGAAGAAGTTTCTTAACTTTATTAGACTACACACCAGCAGAAATTAACTATTTATTAGAATTATCTGCTGAATTCAAACGCATGAAGAGAAATGGTGTACCACACCGTTATCTCGAAGGCAAAAATATTGTTCTTCTTTTCGAAAAGACATCAACACGTACACGTTGTGCTTTCGAAGTAGGCGGAATGGACTTAGGCATGGGTGTTACTTACCTCGATCCAGGTTCTTCACAAATGGGCAAGAAAGAATCAATCAAAGATACAGCCTTAGTATTAGGCAGAATGTATGATGGTATTGAATATCGTGGATTCAAACAAAGCCTTGTTGAAGAATTAGCTGCTAACGCAGGTGTACCTGTATGGAACGGTTTAACAGACAAGTTCCACCCAACACAGATGCTTGCTGATATGCTCACATGCAAAGAAGAATTCGGAGATTTACGTGGAAGAAAGTTAGTATTCTTCGGTGATGCTCGTAACAACGTTGCAAACTCCTTAATGATCGTTTGCGCTAAGCTCGGTATGCATTTCGTTGCATGTGGTCCAAAAGAATTAATGCCAACTGAAGAACTCGTTGCTCAGTGCAAAGAAATCGCTGAAGTAACTCATGCTACTATTGAACTCACAGAAGATGTAAAGGCTGCTGCTACTGATGCAGATATCCTCTACACAGATATTTGGGTATCAATGGGTGAACCTGATGAAATCTGGGCACAGCGTATCGCTTTACTCAGCCCTTACCAGGTAAATAAGGAAGTTATGGCTTTAGCTAAACCTACAGCTATCTTCTTACACTGCTTACCATCATTCCATGATCGTAACACTATCATCGGTGAAGACATTTATCAAAAATATGGCTTAGAATCTATGGAAGTTACAAATGATGTAATCTATGGTCCACAGAGCCGTTGCTTCGACGAGGCAGAGAACCGTATGCATACAATTAAAGCTGTTATGTATGCAACTCTGAAATAATAAATATGGGAAAGAAACTTGTAATCGCATTAGGCGGTAACGCTTTAGGAAAAACTCCTGAAGAACAGCTTTCCTTAGTACGTCAAACCGCTTCCACTATTGTTGATTTAGTGGAAGAGGGTTACGACGTAGTAGTTGGACATGGTAACGGACCACAAGTTGGTATGGTTAACCTTGCATTTGACTTCGCAGCATTAAATGGTGCAGGTACACCTGCAATGCCATTCCCTGAATGCGGAGCTATGACTCAGGGTTATATTGGTTATCATCTCCAGCAGGCTATCCAGAGAGAACTTAAGAAACGTAATATCGACAAACCATGTGCTGCAGTTATTACTCAGACTGTTGTTGATAAGAACGACCCTGCTTTCTCTCATCCTACAAAGCCAGTAGGAATGTTCTATACAAAAGAAGAAGCTGACAAGATCGTTGCAGAAAAGGGCTACACTTTCGTTGAAGATGCTGGCCGTGGCTATCGTCGTGTTGTCCCTTCTCCAATCCCAACAAAGATTGTAGAACTTCCTTTCGTAGAACAGCTTGTAGATAATCATAACGTGGTAATCACAGTAGGCGGCGGCGGTATCCCTGTCGTTGAAAGTGAAGAAGGTTATGAAGGTGTAGCTGCAGTTATCGATAAAGACCGCGCTTCTGCACGTCTTGCTCTCGATTTAAAGGCAGATATGCTTGTAATCTTAACAGCTGTTGAAACAGTTTGTATTAACTTCAATAAACCTGATCAGAAAGAAGTACGTTCAATGTCTATTGAAGAAGCTAATGAATATATTGCTCAAGGGCAATTCGCTCCTGGTTCAATGCTTCCAAAAGTTGAATCATGCATCGAATATGTTAAAGCAACAGAAAATGGTACTGCATTAATTACTTCCCTCCAGAAGGCTAAAGAAGCTCTCAGAGGAAATACTGGTACTATTATCACACGTTAAAAATAAGAGATATAAACCCTATGAGAAGTCTCTTATAGGGTTTATCTCGTCTTATTAATAAAAAGGAGCCTATTATGACTGAAGTCAAAAAGAAAAGCAGGAAGAGTTTGGGCACTTTCTCCATTCTCCTCATTGTCTTAGCTGTCGTTTCACTCGTAACAATCTTCATGAATGGCAAATCCTACGTCAACGAAGCTGGTGAAGCTGTTGAAGTAGTAGGTGCTACTCTCTCACAGATTATCATGGCACCAGTTGCTGGTTATCATGATGCATCAGACGTTATTGGTTTCGTATTCTGCCTTGGTGCCTTCCTTGCACTTGTTAACGCTACTGGCGCTCTTGAAAAGGGCATCCATGTTCTCGTTAAGAAACTCCATGGCAAAGAAACAGCTCTTATCCCTGTATTAATGACATTATTCTCTATCGGTGGTACAACATACGGTATGGGTGAAGAAACTGTAGGTTTCTACATTCTTCTCGCTGCTACTATGACTGCTGCTGGTATGGACCCATTAGTAGGTGCTGCTGTTGTTCTTCTTGGTGCAGGAACTGGTGTTCTTGGATCAACAATCAACCCATTTGCTACTGGTGCTGCAGTTGATGCTGCTACATCTGCTGGTGTTGAAGTTAACATGGGTACTGTATACCTCATCGGTATCGTTATCTGGCTTGTAGCTTTAATCATTTCTATCGTCTATGTAATGAGCTATGCTAAGAAAGTTATGAACAAAAATGGTTCTATTTTCACTAGTGAACAGCTCGACACATGCAAAGCTGCTTACGGTAAAGCAACTGAAATTGAAGAAAATCCTACATTAACTGGAAAACAGAAACTCGTTCTTGTTATCTTCGCTATCACATTCGTAGTTATGATTCTTGGTTTCATCCCTTGGGGAAGCTTATCAGAATCTGCTTATGAATTCTTCGGATTCTCATCATTCCTCACAGGCGCTAGCTTCGGTGACTGGTGGTTCGATGATGCTGCTACTTGGTTCTTACTCGTTGGTATCCTTATCGGCTTCATCGGTATGGAAGATCGTTCAAATATGGCTTCTGTAGTTACAGCTGGTTTCGCAGATATGATTTCTGTTAACCTTGTTATCGCTTTAGCACGTGCTACATCTGTTATCATGGCTGAAACTGGATTCGGTGATTACCTCGTTCAGGCTTCAGTTAATGGATTAACTCAGGCTGGTGTATCAGCTGGTATGTTCGGATTCCTCGATTACCTCCTCCACATCGGTTTATCATTCTTAGTTCCATCATCATCAGGTCTCGCAGGACTTTCAGCTCCAATCGTATCTCCAATCGTTGCAGGTATGGGATGGTCAGTTGAAACTTCTATCATGATTAACGTTACTGCAAATGGTTTCGTAAACCTCTTCACTCCAACTTGCGGTTTCATCATGGGTGGTCTTGCATTAGCTAGAATTCCTTACGAAGTATATCTTAAATGGGTAAGTAAACTCTTAGTTATCCTTGGTGTTGTTTGCGGTGTTATCTTAACCGTATGCATGATGTTCTTCTAATTCCATTGTTATAAATCTTAGGAAAAGGCGGATATTATATATCCGCTTTTTTCATTAATTTTAAGTATTATAAATAGAAAAAAAGCGCTATAATTAGCGCTTTAATAGCAAATGGCGTCCTCGGAGGGACTCGAACCCACGACCTTCCGCTTAGGAGGCGGATGCTCTATCCAGCTGAGCTACAAGGACATTGCTCTAATAATATAACACTTTAGAAATCAAATTACAATATTTTTATAAAAACAATTCAAAGTTGACGGAATTTTAAATTCATCATAAACTGAGAGTGTAAAAACTAACTGTATAGAGGTTGCGACAATAAATAGTAAAACAGGGAGCTGGCGAGCAATGAACTGTTTGAAAGGTAAAGTCGCCGAATATATATAAATGCAAATTATATATATGGGGATATAGATAAGATCTATATCACTCCTTCTTAATTAAGAAGAGGTGCTATTACATGTATTGAGGTTAAACCGCATATGTATGTAATAGCATATGCGGTTTTTGTTTAGAAAGGGTACTTTATGAAAAAGATTTTAAGTATTTTACTAGTATCACTCATGATGATGTTTTTGGTAGGCTGTAGTACAACTGCTAGAGATAACGATGTTTTAAAAGTTGGTATGGAATGCAACTATGCGCCATATAACTGGTCAAGCACAACACCAAGTGATACCTCTGTTAAGATTTCATCGGTTGATTATTGCGATGGATACGATGTTATGATGGCTTCAAAACTTGCTGAAAAATTAGGCAAGAAAGTAGAAATTGTTAAACTTGATTGGGATAATTTAATCCTTTCTCTTCAACATGACCAAATTGATGCAGTTATTGCGGGCATGACTGCTACCGAGAAAAGAATGCAACAAGCCGACTTTACTTCGCCATATTATATTTCAACTGAAGTAGTAATTGTTAGAAAGAATTCTGATTTAACTAAAATTACTTCTATTGCTGAATTGAGTGGTAAGAAAGTAATGGGACAGATGAATACTTTATATGACACAATTATTGATCAAATTCCTAATGTAATTCATGAGCCTGCTTCTGAAACTTTCCCAGCTGCTATTCAGGCTTTACAAGCAGGTGCTATTGATGCAGTAACATCAGAATTACCAGTTGCAATTGGAGTATGTGAAGCAAATACAGATTTAAGTTATATTCTTTTTGACGAAGGCAAAGGATTTGGCGGTGCTGAAAAAGATGCTGCAGTATCAATTGCAGTTAAAAAAGGTAATAAAGAACTTCTTGACGCCCTTGATAATGCATTAAATGAAATTGATGATGCTACAAGAGAAGACATGATGTTAAAAGCTGTTGAAAATCAGCCATCAAGTGAAGAATAATGTTGAACTTTCTTAAAAGTGTACTAGAAATTGCTATCGAATATGGTCCGAGTTTGTTACTTGGCGTCCGTACAACAATCATCATTGCCATTATCGGTACAATTTGTGGTTTATTAATTGGCTTAATTGTTGGAGGATTTAAAGCTATTAAATTAGATTATAATGCTAGTCCTCTTACTCGTTTCTTAAAAAAATTTGGTGATATTTTAATTGATATCTATATTACAGTCTTTCGTGGAACACCAATGATGGTTCAAGCAGTATTCTTCTATTATGCTTTCTTAAATATTTTAAGATGGGATAAATTAACCGCTGCTATGGTAGTTATATCCATCAATACTGGTGCATATATGGCAGAGATTATTAGATCTGGTGTTCAGGCGGTAGATAAGGGACAAACAGAAGCTGCTAGATCTCTTGGCTTATCAAATGCACAAACAATGATGATGGTAGTTTTGCCTCAAGCTATTACTAATGCTTTCCCAGCTATTGGTAATGAACTTATTGTAAATATAAAAGATTCATCTGTTTTAATGATTATTTCAGTTACTGAATTAATGTTCCAAGCTAAATCAATTGCTGGTTCAACATTTAGATTTACGGAAACTTATTTCTTAGAAGCTTCTATTTATTTAGCAATTAATATGTTAGCAACCTTTATCCTTAATAAGATTGAGGAACAATTAAATAAGACAGAACATGTATCTATACCATTGAGTGATACTAATCCAAAATCAATGGCTATTGTTAAAGGACCAAAACAGAAAGGATAAAAGATATGAAAAACAAAGTATTAGATATCATTGATATTCATAAAAGTTTTGGCCAACTTGAAGTATTGAAGGGCATTGATTTTTCGGTTTATGAAAAAGAAGTTGTGGTATTAATTGGTGCATCAGGTTCTGGCAAATCAACAATGCTTAGATGTATTAATTTACTTGAAAAACCGGATTCTGGAAAGATTATTGCTTTTGGTAAAGATATTATTGAATCCAAAGATGTCAATGCCTATCGTGCTAAGGTCGGCATGTGTTTCCAGCAATTTAATCTTTTCAATAATATGAATGTTTTAAATAATTGCATTAAACCTCAAATGAAAGTCTTAAAGGTTTCGAAAGAAGAAGCTATTAATACTGCAATGCATTATTTAAAGAAAGTAAAAATGGATGCTTTCGCTAATGCTTCTGTTAATACTTTATCAGGTGGCCAAAAACAACGTGTTGCAATCGCTCGTGCTTTATGTATGAAGCCGGAAGTGCTTTTATTTGATGAGCCTACAAGCGCTTTAGATCCACAAATGGTTCAAGAAGTATTGAATGTCATGAAAGAATTAGCGATTGAAGGCTTAACTATGGTTGTTGTGACTCATGAAATGAGTTTCGCTAAAGAAGTCGCTGATCGTGTTATTTTCTTAAATCATGGTAAGATTGAAGAAGAAGGTACACCAGATGAAATCTTTAATCATCCAAAGAGCCAAAATTTAAAAGAATTCGTTTCAAATTTAAAATTTTAAAACGAGGTCTAGCTATTGCTGGGCCTTTTAATATATTTAAATAAACTATTGTTATATAATGTGACAAGAAGAAAGAAGGAATAGATTATGCCATGTACAACTATTTTAGTAGGTAAACAAGCAAGCAATGATGGATCAACCATGATTGCACGTAATGATGATGGTTTTTTTGATGTTAAAAAATTTGTTGTTGTAGGCCCTAAAAAACAACCACGTAAATACAAGAGTGTGATTTCTCATCTTGAAATTGAACTACCAGATAATCCATTAAGTTATACAAGTTGTCCAAATGTTGATAAAAAAGAAGGTGTTTGGGCAGCGGCTGGTATCAATGAATTAAATGTCGGTATGACCGCTACTGAAACTATCACCAGCAATGCTAGAGTATTAGGTGCAGATCCACTTGTGAAATATGAAAAAGCTAAAAGCCGCAAAGAGAAAGATAAAATTGGCGGTATTGGCGAAGAAGATTTAGTTGTTTTAGTATTGCCTTATATTCATAGTGCAAGAGAAGGTGTTATTCGTCTTGCGGAATTAATTGAAAAATATGGTACTTATGAATCTAATGGCATTGCTTTTAATGATGAAAACGAAATTTGGTGGTTTGAATCAATTGGCGGACATCATTGGATTGCCAGAAGAGTAAAAGACGATGAATATGTAATCATGCCTAACCAATTTGGTTTAGATCGATTTGATTTGGAAGATGCTTTTGGCGAACAGAAAGAAAATATGTGTTCCGCTGATTTAAAAGAATTTATAGCTAGATATCATCTTGATACTAATAATGATGGTTATTTCAATCCTCGTCTTGTATTTGGTTCGCATGATGATCAAGACCATGTTTATAATACTCCACGTGCTTGGTATATGGCTCGTTATTTCAATCCACGTAGCTTTATTTGGGATGGTGAAAATGCCGACTTTACACCAGAGAGCGATGATATTCCATGGTCATTAGTACCTGAAAGAAAGATTACTATTGAAGATGTCAAATATATCTTAAGCTCATATTATCAAGGAACTGCATATAACCCTTATAGCAATGTTAAGAGTGATAAGAGAGGTATGTATCGTGCTATTGGCATTGCAAGAACAGGCTTTATGTCAATCAATCAGATTAGAAGTGATGTTCCTGAAAAACTAAAATCAATAGAATGGGTATGCTTTGGACCTAACCCATTTAATGCAATTTTACCTTTCTATACCAATACGCAAACATTGCCAAAGTATGTGAGTGAAACTACAACTACGGTTGATAGTAATAACTTTTATTGGATTAGCCGTTTAATTGCGGCCTTAGCAGATCCTAACTATGCAACCAGTATTCAAAATATAGATCGTTATCAAAATGCGATTGCCAATAAGAGTAGAGCTATCTTAAATAAATACGATGTATTAATGTCTTCTAATAATGATTTCTCATTAATTGATAAAGCTAATGAAGAAATTGCTAAGATGGCTAAAAATGAAGCTGAAGAAACACTCAAAAAAGTACTTCATGATGCAAGTATGCATATGAAATGTAACTTTAATCGTGCTGATAATTAAAAAAGATAGCTTAATATAAACTGATAAACCTCTGGAAAATAAGGATAATTCCAGAGGTTTTTGTTATGTTAAAAATATTTTGCAAAAAATACTTGTAAAATTATTTTTTCAATATTATTATTTAAATACGGATGCGCCCATAGCTCAACTGGATAGAGCGTTTGACTACGGATCAAAAGGTTGTGGGTTCGATTCCTGCTGGGCGCGCCATTTATTAGCTGGATATACCGTGCTTACGGGTAATAAATAGATTGTAACCTGTGAATCGAAGGTATATTCGATTCTTTTTTAACATACGGAGGAGCGCTTATGAGCAAGATCGAAGAAAAACTCGTCAAGGTTCTTGAAGAAACCGTACAAGAAAAATATGGTTTAGAACCACAGCAGGGATTTATTATGATGGAAATCCCGAAGGATTCAAAAAATGGTGATTACGCAACAAATGCTGCAATGCGATTAAAGAAAGTTGCCAACAAGAACCCACGAGAAATTGCTGAAGAATTAAAAGAAGCTGTGCTCTTAAAATGTGAAGAAGTAGAAAAAGTTGACATTGCTGGACCTGGTTTTATTAACTTTTGGATCAAGAAAGATTCATTAGCTAATATCATCAATACTGTTTTAGCAGAAGGTGATAATTATGGTCATAACAATGTAGGTAAGGGTGAAAGAATCTTAATGGAATATGTTTCTGCTAACCCTACAGGACCACTTCATTTAGGCCATGCACGTGGAGCTTCTTGGGGTGATTCTACATGCCGCTTATTAAGTGCTTCCGGATTTGATTGTTTAAGAGAATATTATATCAACGATGCTGGTAACCAGATTGATAATCTTGGTAAATCGCTTGAAGCTAGATATCATGAATTGTTTGGCGATAATTCCAAAGTTTTACCTGAAGATGGCTATCATGGGCCAGATATCATCGAAATCGCTAAAGAAATTAAAGAAGAAGATGGCGATAAATGGATGAATGTTGATGAAGAGACAGCTTTCAAATATTTCAGAAATGAAGGTAAAAATAGAGAGCTTGCTAGAATCAAGAAAGACCTTTCTTATTATGGATGTGAATTTGATTCTTGGATTTCCGAGCAGTGGATTCGTGATTCAGGAATGATTGAACAGACTCTTGAAAAAATGGCAAAAATGGGTCTTACATATGAATCAGATGGCGCATTATGGATGCGTACAACTGATTATGGTGATGATAAGGATCGTGTTGTAAGAAGATCTAATGGTGAATATACCTATTTCACACCAGATATCGCTAACCATGAATATAAATATGCTCGTGGTTATACAACATTAGTTAACCTTTGGGGTGCTGACCACCATGGCTATATTGCAAGAATGCAAGCAGCTATGGAAGCTATGGGCTATAAGAAAGGCTCATTAATGGTTGATATCATTCAGATGGTAAGATTAGTTGATGAAGGCGTTGAAGTTAAAATGAGTAAACGTACTGGTAACGCTATTACTATCCATGAATTAATTGACGATATCGGATTAGACTCAGCTCGTTATTTCTTCTTAGCTAGAGCTCTCGATACTCATCTTGACTTCGACATCGGTCTTGCACGTAAACGTACAAGTGAAAACCCTGTTTATTATGCTCAATATGCTCATGCACGTATTTGTTCAGTATTAAATAAAGCAGGTGAATTTGAAAGCCCAGCTAAATATGAACATTTAGTAAATGAATACGAATCAGAACTTCTCCGCCATATTGCTTCTTTCCCTGAGGTAGTTGGCGATGCAGCTCTTACTCGTGCTCCTAATAAGATTTGTAACTATGTTCAAAAGCTTGCACAATATATTCATGCTTTCTATACAAATTCTCATATCTTAAATGCTGAAGATGAAACATTAAAACTTGAGCGTTTATCACTTGCAAAGGCTAGTGCTATCACTATGAAGAATGCTTTATATTTACTTGGTGTTAGTGCTCCTTCAACAATGACAAGAGAAGATTAATTATTAATAGGCTCCTTAGGGAGCCTTTTTAATTTATATGCATGTTTTTAGATTCATCAATTGTTATAATTAAATGGTGTTAAAGAAGAAGATTATGACCTGCATTGCTATCTTTTTATTAATCTTAGTTGCCATCTTTTGGGAATTAGGTATTTTTAGAAATGTTGAATATGTTGTTCAAGATCGTCTATATCAAAAAAGTAAAGTTATAAATCATAATATCTATGTCATTGGTATTGATGAAGAAACACTTGATAATTATGGCAAATTCTCTTCCTTTTCCCGGGAAAAGATAGCTGATTTAGTGGAATTATTAAACAGTGGTGATAGTAAACCAGCAGTTATTGGCCTTGATATTTCTTTCTTTGGTGAAGAAGATGAATTTAAAGATCATCATTTAGCTGAAGTTGTTGGTGAAGCAGATAATGTTGTTTTGGTATCGGCTGTTACCATGGGCAATGTTCCAGGAAAAGGACAGACTGTTTATCTATATGAAGAACCTTATGATGAACTTAAAAATAATTGTAATAAGATAGGTTTTTCTAATTTAGGATTTGATAGTGATGGTGCTGTTAGACACGGCTTAAGAAGTATTGAGATTAATGAGAATCAGAAAATTATATCATTTGCCGAAATGGTATATAAAACCTATCTTTTAAATACTAATCAAGAAGTAAAAGATTCCGAATTAGATAATATTTTCTATATTACATATAGTGGCAAATCACATAGTTACTTCGGTTCGGTTGGTGCAGGTTCTTCTTTATATCGTGTTTTAAATGGTTTATATCCTAAAGAAGCATTTAATAATGCGATTGTTTTGGTAGGGGCATATGCATCAGGAATGCAAGATAATTATTATACTTCGATTGAAACAGGCGACCAGATGTATGGAGTGGAAATTCATGCCAATATCATTAATCAAATGATAGATGGGGTATCTAAATATGAATTAAAAAATCCTTTCATTCTAGTACCTAGTATTCTTTTAACATTATTATCTTGTTGCTACTTATATTTCTTAAGTGATAAGAAAGCTATTCTTTTATCTGTTATTACAATTCCTTTTTATATCATGCTTTGTGATTTCAGTTACAACTATTTTGATATTGTATTACCAGTCTTTGTACCTATTTTATTAGAAATTGTAATTGTAATTGCAACAATTATTTATCTTTTTGTCCAAGCTGACTTAGAGAAGAAAAAAATCATCGCTTCCTATGCTCGCTATATTTCACCAGAAGTAGCAAAAGAAGTTGTTGATAAAGGTGATTTAGCGCTTGAGCTTAAAGGTAAAAGAAAAAAGATTGCAGTTATCTTTGTTGATATTCGTGGTTTTACAACTTTATCAGAGAAAAGAGAGCCAGAAGAAATTGTTTCAATTTTGAATGAATACTTCAAAATTACAACATCTGCTATCATTTCCAATGGTGGGATGATAGATAAGTTCGTTGGGGACTGTACCATGGGGCTTTTTAATGCCATAATAGAAGCGGACGATTATGCATATAATGCTGTATGCGCAGGCCTTGAAATGATTGAGAATGCTCATAATCTTGATCGTTTTCTTCCAGAAGATCTTAAAGGCGAAGTTGCTTTTGGTGTTGGTGTTCATATGGGTGAAGCTGTTGTTGGAAATATTGGAACAGACTTCAGAATGGATTATACTGCTATTGGTGATACCGTAAACACCGCTAGTAGAATTGAACAGGCTGCCAAAAGAAACCAATTTTTAATTTCAAAGGAAACTTACGAAGCAGTAAAGGGGCGTTTTGAGGTTGAAGACGCAGGGGATATAACTCTTAAGGGCAAAGAGTATCCTATTCATGTATATAGTGTTAAAAAGAAACTTTAGTCATTTTGGGGAGGGTAAAATGAGCCAATTATTTAAAAAATTGACAATTGTTTTTTTAGCCACTTTAGTATTATCTTCATGCTCATCAAAGAAAACAGATAAGCAAAGTGAAGTAATTAATAATATTAAAGAAGCTATTGTCTTTAGTTTTGCTGAAGGGGAAGGTACTGTTGTAAAAAGAAATGAGAAAGAAGAAAAAGCATATGTTGGTATGCGCCTACTTTCAAGAGATATTGTTACAACCGATGAAGAATCAAGAACTTATTTAAGAGTCGATGACACTAAAAATATTTTAATGGATACTGATACTAGTATTCTTATTGCTGACTATAAAAATAAGACTCTAAAGATGGAATTATTAGAAGGCGAATTCTTCTTTGATGTTGTTGAAAAACTTGAAGATGATGAAGAATTAACTTTTAAAATCGCAAATACTACCATGTCTATTAGAGGCACATCTGGTAGTTTTGAATTAATAGACAATAAGGCTACTCTCCATATCTATACGGGAGAAGGTTTTGTAAAGACAAGTAATGATAAAGGAGAAGAAGTAGCATATTCACTCTATCCTTTAACAAAGATGGAATTTGATACAACTGATGATGGAGAAATAATTGAAGATAGTATTTCCATTGGCATTATTACTCGACAAGAGGTTCCAGAAACATTACAAATTTATGCTCATGACTATAAAAAAGGTTATGAAGATGATGATAAATATGATGAAGAATTAAAGAATTATAGTTATATCGAAGAACTTCGTGAAGATGCTTGGGAAGATGTAACTATTGAAAAGATTCTGCCTCCAATTGGCTTTAATCCATTAGAAATGGAAGGGGATTATTATGGCTGGAAACAGAATAAAGATGGCTCATGGCACTTTGTTAAAGGCATCTATGATCAAAATAAAGGCCCTCTTCCTTATGAAGAGGCTGATAAACCAGCTGTAAAGCCAAAGAAAGATAAAACGACTGTTATCACAGAAAATAAGACATCTGAGCCTTCAAAACCAACCCCAACTGTAACTTATCCTAATAAATCAGTATTTAATAGTTACGCTACTATGAACTATACCTATAATGGCACTGTTCAAACTTGCACCCCAACCGGCTTTGATGGAAGTAAGATGAATATTGCCGGTAATACAGCGAAGGATGTTGGTACTTATCATTTAACTATTACGCCTAAAGAAAAATGGTCTGATAAAACAACCACTCCAATTAATTTAGAATGGAAAATTAATCCATATAAATACACTATTAAACTTAAAAATGTTAGCTATGAATATGCAAGCGATAGCGGGTTACCTAGCTTAACTGATTCTGTTTCGACACCAATCAATGGTATTAGTGTTGCTTATACTGTCATTGATAGAAATACTAATACTGTTATTAGTGATGCAAAGAAACTTGATGCAAGTGAAGTTGCTTATATCACAACCGCTAAATATAATGCAGCATCATATCCTAACTATGATATTAATGTTGTAAATGGTAGTATTACTGTTAAAAAGCACAAGATTAACCTTATTTATTCTGCCGATATGAATAATTATGCTTATGATGGCAATAATCATTATTTGCAATTAAAAATTCCGGCAGCATATTTAAATACCGAAACAGGTATCACAGGTATTATGTTTAATGGAAATGGTACTTGGTCTAAAGGAAGTGAAAATGCATTAGGCTTTATTGAATCACCATTTGGATATAAGGAAATTGGAGCTTATAGTTCTAAAGTAATGCCTGCTTATGGAACTGCTTATAAAGATAATTATACTTTTGGTAATATTGCATATGAAATGGCTATTTCTAGAACTGGTATCTCAGTATATTATGATAAAGATGGCACATTAAAATATGACAATCTTTATGGTATCACTGCCACTGCAACACCAGCTATCTTTAAAATTGAAGCTGGTCATGCGATTAGAGTTAATAGTTTAGCTGAAGTTAATGATAGCTATATTATTGTCCCAACAGCAGTAACAATTAGTGATGGTATCCACTTCTTCGCAACCGAACTAAGTACTTTAGTTGACAATACTAGTGGTACAGCTGATGTTAAAACATATTTATTAAGTCATTCTACTTTTGATCCATATCGTGCTGATATTGAAGCGGCTTTAAACTAATCTTATAAGAGCTCTTTTGGGAGCTCTTTTTTGTGCTTTATATTAAAGATAAAAACTAAAAGATGTTTACTTGATATATAATATATGTGTCTAAGCTATCTTAGCTTTTTTATCTTGCGTAGGAGGGAAGAATAATGGGATTTGAAATGGAAGCAGTATTTGGAGCAATGAGAGAGCGTTCCTATTCTAAAGCTGTTGAATCCATGGAGGAAGTCATTAATAGTTATGGCAATGATTTCAAAGGCATTATTGAAGCTTGTTTAACTAAAATTAGTACTATTATGCATACTGAAGCTAATACATTTTGGATTCAGCGTCTTAATGGTGATGGACTTGTTAGCCCTCTTGTTGTTAAAGGTGGTGCTGATATTTCTAATATTCGTTTGTTAAGAGGCGAAGGATTTGTTGGGAATGTAATTAAAACAGGCGAAGCAATTATTATTGAAGATTGTCAAAACCACCCTTCATTTGCAAAAAAAGTTGATGATAGTACTGGTTTTGTAACAAAAACAATGATTTGTGTACCAGCAACGGTTAATGGTACTACTTTTGGTTGTTTACAACTTTGTAATAAAACCGATGATTCTTTCTTTGATGAAAAGGATCTTAATTTAGCTACTCAAATTACCAATAAGATTGCTGAAATGTTAGATGCTAAAGGTGTTTTACAAGCATATTTTGGTTATGATATCTCAGAAATCAATTATGATGCTGGTGAAATGAAGAAAGTTGCTTCCTTATTTGTATCAATTGCTCATTTTGCTGATATTGTAAAGGCTGCTAAAGCTGAAACAATTGCAGAACTTATTGATGCTTTACAATTATATTTTGGTAACTGTGCTAAAAAACATTTTGGTCGTTTAGATAAAATGATGGCAGATCGTGCTGAATTATTATTTGGCCTTGATTATGATAATAGTAACCCAGCAGCTGATGCAGCTAAGGCAGCTCTTGATATTTTAAATAATGTTGGCGAACTTAATCATCTTGTTGAAACTAGATTTGGTATTAAATTCGATTTCAGTATCGGCATTAGCTATGGTGATTGTTTTGTTGCCAATATCGGTTTTGACCATATTAAACATAAGACAGCAGTTGGACGCTCAATTTATGATGCTTCGATGATTGTTTTATCTGCTAAAGCAGGTAAAGCATATCTTAGCCAAGATGCCTATCATAAAGCACTTGAAGCTTGTAACTTAAAAATAAATGAAGTACCACAAATCGTAAGCAATAATGCTGATGTTTATGATGTATTAGAACTTAAAGGCTTTGATAAGTAATATATTTAGCATTAAATAATAAAATAATGTTGATATATATATATATATATATATATATATTGTATAATATTGGCGAGTAATATCGCCATTTTTATTATGGCTACTTTGATTTAAGGGAAAGAGAAGGATTTTAAGAAATGAAGAACTCAAGGGTATGGTTTATTGTCATTTTAATTGCTTTAGTTACAACTTTGGGAGCATATTTCACAAGTGGCATAGTTGAGTCAAATAAAACAACATTTGCTGAAGGTGGATATGTCTTAGTTAGCGACTTAAATGCTGAAGCTGACAAAGTTTATTTTAAGAAAGATAGTAAATATTCATTCTCAGCACAAAATGGTGTTGTTTTTGAAGATATCCAAAATACTAAACAGTCTGTCCCTTCAGACTCCTTTTTTCATGTCAGTGACCATTATGTAACATCGCTTGTTACAGGTGTTTTCATGGACCTTCAAGAAACAGGTAGTGATTTCATTTCCCATTATCAAACAACTCCAGGTATGCTTATTGAAAATAGTAATAAAGTTACTGTTATAAGTGATACTGATGAATATAAATATGAACAGATTGTTTGGAAGCTTAATGATAATCGTTTCATTATCTTAAGCAAGCATTTAAAAGCTCATTTTGGTGAAGATGATGTTAGAGATTGTGGTGATTTCGTAGAACTTCATTATTTAGATCGTGGTGTTGTTCAAATCATTACCGAAAACAACATTTGGCAAACGGCTTCTGCTGAAGTTTATATTGAAGCTTTAAATAATATTGAAATTTATCCAATCCTTGAAAAAATTGTTAATAAAGAAACAGGAAAAGAAAGCTTCTTAAACCAACTTGTTGTTGATTCTGATGACAATATGCATTTAAGAGATTCTCAAGAAAAGAATATCAATAATATCGTCCCTCATTTCAATGTTGTTACTGAAGATGGTGCATCTGGTAAAACAGGTGAATCAGGAAGTGATGGTAATAAAGGTCTTTTTGGTTTTTCAGGTATGGATGCAGGCACAACATCTTCATCTAAAACTGAAATTCCAGTATTTAATATTACTGAATGGGATGTTACTGCAACAAGCTTAAAAGGTGCTGTTATGGTAACTGATACCAATGCGGTATTATCTGATAAACCTGATGATTATGCAGTATATTTAACTGAGCCTGGAAGCACTGTTAAGATTCCTGCTATTCCTTGTGATAAAGATTACCGCGAAAAAGATCATTTCTCTTTCATGGGTGATGAAACAACCTATTTCAAATTTGAAGAAAATACATTAAAACCAGATACTGAATATACTCTTGTTATTAGAGGCAAATATGAAATGGGAAGTTATAACACTGGCGGTGGTGCAGGTGCTGATAACTTTATGAATCGTGATTTCGTAACCAGAACTTTCTATACTAACTCTTTAGGTGTTTCTTTAGCTAAAGAAATTATCACTACTGATATGGCTTCACTTTTAGTTAATAAAACTGATTATTCAACAGCCAAACAAGCTACTGTTTATCTTTTAACTGAAGATCAGAATAAACTATTCACCGAAGAAGAAGCTATTAAAGCCAATGTTGATAAGAATCTCTATTTATATTCAGCTGATGTAACATTTAATGCATCAGGTGATAAAGATGAACAAAAAGTAACATTTGGTGGACCAGATGAAGCAGGTAACTATGCTTATCATTTAGATCCGGATACTAGATATATTGCACGAGTAGTTATTAAATATGCTGATGGTAATCATATTGTAAGTTCACTTTCTAAACAGAATTTAGTTGTCCAAACATTAAAACGTGCACCACAGATGAATGGTTATCCAAATGTAGCTTCTAACCGTTCAAATAAAGCATTTGAAATTTATTCAGCAAGCATTAATGACCCTGATAATGCGATTGTTTCATACAATTATGAAATTTATCGTAATGATGGCAATGGTACACCGGTTAAAACAATTAATGTCGATCCAAATACTTTTGCAGCCAAAAACTACACTACTCTTTATATTGATGATTCAACTATCTGTTTCAATGTTGATTATTTTGTCGTTGAAACAATTACATATAACGATAATGAAAAACTAGTCAATTTAACTGTTAACTCTGATAATCAAATTGTTAAGAGTTCACTCTTCTCACTTATGGGCTCACAAATGCCTTCGGTTTTCTTCCGCTATTTAACTAATAACGATGGAACACCAATTGGCCAAGAATATGAGCGTATTCGTGGATGGCTTGTTATTGCTAAAAATGAATCAAGCTTAAAGATTGATGGTAATCATCCAGTTGAAGTAACAATGGCAGCTGAAGGTTATTTCAAAAAACAATTGAAATTTACTGGTGGTCAGATTGTTGATAATGGTAATGAATACTTAATGTATATTGATGAAAATAGCTTAAGAAAGAATACCAGCTATCGTTTAACAGTTTCAGCACATGTTGACTATGATGAAGATAACAACAATTCAACTGTTGATTATAAGCCAATGATTCTTGGCAATATCGTTGTCAATACAACTGATACTCCAACTCTTAATGCGATTTGGACAAGTACTGGCGCTACAGGACATGCGATTAGCCGTCGAGTTAAATTACAAGCTTATCAACCAGATGAAGATATTTCATATATTGCTAAGACTTTAACTTCTGTTACTTTTGAACTTTATGAAGGTGCTTATTATAAGGGCGCAACTCCAATTGCAAGTTATAGCTTAAATGACCCTAATGATGATGAATATACAAATGATCTCTATAATGACATCTTTGTTAATGGTGTTGAGATTTCAGAAGCTAATTTCAATAAATCAGCTAGTGAATTAACAGCTACTTCATATTCATTCTTAATCAAAGGTGTATATGACTATACTATTTCAAAAGAAAATAGTGGTAATATTTCCCATTATGTCAATGAATTTGAAGTAATGAATCCTAACTCTGGTTCGATTGGTAAACTCCAACAACCACCTGCTTTACCTCGCTATGGCGAAGAAGATTCTTGTGTTTCTGCAATAGCTATCACTAAGAAACAAGCAAGAGAAAAATATGGTATCACATCATTTGGCGACGATATTTCTGAAGATTCAATCGTTGGATATGATATCTTAGCTAACTATGATGACTTTGGTAAGCTCGCAAGAGAAGTTATCTATTATGGATATGAAGCAAACTACTTCCATGATAAAGCTGAAGTAGAAGGCGCTGATATCTATGGTGGTGGCTTTACTGAATTATTCAATATTCCTCTTAAAGTAACTACACCTGGCCACATCCCTTCACTTGTTGTATGGTTTGGTGTTACAAATCTCTCGGGTGATGAAGGCAATTTAAGACAGCCGGGACAAGTATTTACTGTTAATAATCAACAGATGATTTATGCTGGTAATCCTACAATATCAGGCACTGATAAAGTTGAATTAATAAGCGGTATGAGTCGTGGTTTCAAATATGTCTTTGCATATCGTATGCGTTATTCATCACAAGCAAATAACCAAGCAGATAAGATTTATCCACAGGACCATAGTGATTATCAAAGCTGGAATATTTCACATGATGGTAAACCTTTCTTAGCATTACATTCTCCTGTAATGTCTGCACCAAAGACTTTGCCAACATTCCAAGCATATCCTCTTGAACAGACTGCTGATTCTTTAACAATTAAATATCGTTATGTCGATCCAGATGATTTGATTGTTTATAGTACTGATGCACCTGAATCAAATTCTAATTTCTATTTCAATAATAATAACGGTGCTCCAAAGGGCAAAGTTAATATTAAAGCTTGTGATAGCTTTGATAGCGATGCATGCGAATGGGGTATTATGAGTTTCAATAACGTTTCATCTATTACCCAAAATGAGGTACAGATGGTAACGGTCAATGTTCAAGGTGCAGCATATATCGTTGACTATTCATCAATCGATGAGGGTGCTAATCAAATGCCGGTAGTTTATACTACTCCTTGGAACTCTTTAACTCAATTAAGCAATGACTTTAAGTTAAAAATTGATGATACAACCGAGATGACTGATCATAACTACATGCTTATCTCTCTTACATCAGAAAGTAATAGTATGTCGATGAATAAAGTTGTCGGTGTTGAAATGATTTTCAAAGATAAGAATGGTAATGAGCGTGTAAGAACATTTGCTGAACTTGATTCTACAACTGGTACTTACCAAGCGCGTTTACCACTTGATAGATTTGCAAATGTCTTAGGCCTAGATCTCTATCCTGAAGCTAGAGTTTATTATGACTCAGGTATTTCTGGATGGGGTGAAAGGGTTGACCAAGATGGTGTTGAAACATGGAAAGAAGTTTATGCTGAAAACTATGACAGCATGCCAACAGCTGAATTTGTAGCTTTACAACAATTCTCACAATTTGGCTATGGTCGTTACTTATCTAAATCAATCAGTACAACTTCTGTTATTAATAGCACTAAAGCAACTAACTCTATCTTCAAGCTTTATAAAGATGTTGTAACAATTCTTGATGAAGAGCGTGATATTATCCGTGGTACATTCTATGGTAATCGTACATTTAGAACTAATGTTGGTTTAGTTCTTGATTATAGTAACCGTGGTATGATTTATTCTAACTATCCTGAAACTGGTGTCGTTCCTAAGAAACTCTATTACCATGAAATTAAAGGTAAAGATAATATTTCAACAAAGAGCGATATCACTGGAAATAATAAGATTGTTATTAACTCTATTATTCCTTCAGGCTCATATGCTGGTTTTGAAACTGAAGTATCAAAATTAAATATTTACAACTTCTTAGTAAATGGTAAAGATCAGATTTATGCGCCAGATAATAAACCTTATATTTATATCAAAGTAATTAAGAAGGGGACTGAAGAAGAAGATGTTACAACATCTACTCTTGATAACCGTAAAGTAACAATAGGCGGTGAACAATATATTAGATGGCCAATTAATGATTCATCTACTGTATATCCTGCATATATTGATGGATTAAGTACTGAAGAAGCTGACTATGAATTAAGATTCTATGTATATAAGGCTAAAGGTAAATTAGTACCTATGTTAGATGCTACAAGTACATCATCTAAAGAATTAGTCTTACCATTCACTACTAAATCCAAGGTTGATATGGCTGGTCTTTCATTCACGTATAACCAAGAAAACTATCGTAGTAAGACTTATCGTTTAAGCTTTTCAGTATCACAAAATACTGATCTTAGAGCAGAATATGTCTTCTATAAGAAGAATGGTGAAGATTGGGATCTCTTATTAACACATAAACAGTTAGTAGATCGCAATATTATCAACGAAAACACTACTAATATTCTTGCAACATCTGTTGACTTCAACCTGACTCCTGGCAATAATCCATTCCTTCCAGGAAATATTTATAAGATTCAAGTAAATCTTTATTCCACAAAAGAAGGTGCTGTAGGACCAGATGGTAAACCATTACTTGTATCTAAAGATGAGCAATCATCATATGAATTCATGTATCCAAACGCTCCATATCCAACAGCTTTCATTAATGTAGTTCCAGAATTTGAAGCAGCAGATGAAATTGAAAATCGTAAATATGGTTATCGTTTCTCTGTTTCAGCATTAGGTGATGATGCAGCTGTAGTAATGGGACCATCAGTTGGTAAATATGCTATTCGTATTTATAAAGAAGATGGCACATTATTAAAGGATGAAGATGGCATTACATTAAAAGATATTAATGCTGGCAATAAAGTAATCAAATTATCAGCTTTATATGGTATGGTATTTGATTCTAATAAACCAACTCCAGAATATATGTTGATGGGCTTAAAACCAGCTACAAGATATCGTTTTGAAGTTTATGCTGCTGTTGATATCGATGGTGATGCAAATAACGATTTAATCGCTAAGAATTCACCATATGTAGGCTATCGTGAATATTCAATCACTGAATTATACGAAGATAGCGTAGCACTCAAACTCTTTGATGAAACACCAGCATTCCGCAACTGTTTCAAGTTATCTGAACTTGTTCAATCAACACCAGATGCAAGTGGTGTATCAATTGGTACAACAAACTCACGTATTAATCCACTTAAAGACGACGAGTTACAACTTGTTTACTTTAACTGGTCAGGACTTGGCAATGTAGATAAGATTGTCGCAAGTGTATCTCACTCTTCTGGTTCACCTTCACTTTCTGCTATCGATGGTACATTTACTAATCTTAGTACGATGTTACTACCTGATAGTTCAACAAGTGGTAGATGGATCTTGACCATCCCGTCTGATGTAGTTTCATTAAATAAGAACGGTTTCTATACCATCACCGTTAAACACTATGTTGGAGACGAAGTAGTTTATACCTATTCTGGTATTTTAGAAAAGTAATTAAATATGAAAAGAAAATTAAATGGAAAGGTTAGATTATCAATCAGCATTTTCGCTATTGTTATAGCGATCTTTGCTGGTGGATTAGTATTTCTGGCAAATAACTTCTCTAAAGTAGAGAAAGGCCAGATTCAAATCAGTCCCGATACCAGAGTTTACGATAAGACAAATTCCCCGATAATCATCGGGGAAGATGCCTCAATCGTTAAGACATGGAATGATAGCTTCGTTATTAAAGCTGATGGTAAACGTAGCACATCAATCGGGTCACATACTATCGCAACTAAAAAAGGTCATATTTATATCATTGGTGGAGGATATCGTATCCTTCCTGATGCCTCAGTAGTTAAATTAGATGATTTCTATGAAACTACTACTGATGAAACCCAATTCTATAAATTAGCTGACCGTAAATATTTGTTAGTATCACCAGAAATTACTGATGATAATAGCGAACTTAAAACTCTTAAATATGTATATATTGTCATGGATAAACAAGGAAATGCTCAGTTAATCAATGATGATATGTTTACTAAAACCTTAATTCCTGCTATTTTACATGGTTCAGATTATACTTTCGATATTGGTCGTGAACTTCTTACAATCGGTACGATGAAAGTTAATATGAAAGATGTTATTGGAAGCACTAATGAATATAACCCTTTACTTTATGTTGATAATAATTCGAAATACAAAGATGAAGACTTTGTAAATCCAGAAGAAGTTGATATTAAAGTAACCGGCGGTGCTGGTGGTGCCGGAGGAACTGGTGGAACCGGAGGCATCGGTGGACAGGGTGGTACTGGTGGTAAAGGCTCAAATGCTGAACAATCAGATATCATCAAAGAAATTACTTTATTAGGCGTAGAACGTTTCTCTACCGAATTAAAGGTTAGATATCATGCTGTTGACCCATTTGCTCAATACGGTTTAATCTTCATTGCGGTTTATGATATTGATACTGATTTATCAATTGAAGCTAACCGTCGTGATAAAGTACTTGAAGGACATATGTATGGTGTCAATACCTACAATAACTCTTTAAACATTGCTAATTTAAAACCTGATACTTATTACCAGGTAGCTATTGGCCATATTTCAAGTGATGATGATATTTATATTGATGATATTATTAAAACTTCAACAAATGGTGTAAATAGTTCTATTAAGTTAGTATCACAAGATAAGAATACTGTTAGTCTTAATATTAAGCTTGATAAATACTATAACTCATATACTTATGGTAAAGTTGAAGCTTATTACTATAGTTCAACAGTTGGAAGTGATGGTTCATGTTCCTTAAATCCAGCGCGTCTTATAAATGATAAGGTATTCTCTATTAAAGACACTATTGGAAATAAT